>JALEZF010000073.1 GCA_022773025.1 Clostridium sp.
TACCTTATCACTATACATCATAATTTATTTCTCTCCCTTCTTTAAAAAGTCATGCCATAGTGGTGACATTGACCTAAGTCTTTCAATTATTGGTGGTATTTGCTCCAAAACATAATCCACTTCTTCTTCTGTTGTTCCATCTCCTATAGTTAATCTTAATGAACCATGAGCTACTTCATGAGGTAATCCTATTGATAAAAGTACGTGAGATGGATCTAATGATCCAGATGTACATGCACTTCCACTTGATGCACATATTCCAGCCTCATCTAACCATAGAAGTATTCCTTCACCCTCTATAAAATTGAAACATATATTTACATTATTGTTTAATCTTCCTTCATTACGTGGTCCATTTAATCTTGTATAAGGAACTTTTTCAAGAAGTCCATCTATAAGCTTATCTCTTAAAGCTTTTAATCTCTTAGACTTTCCTTCTATATCAGTAGTTGCCATCTCTATGGCTTTTCCAAGGCCAACTATACTTGATATATTTTCTGTACCTGCTCTTCTATTACGCTCTTGAGCTCCACCGTGAATTAAATTATCTATTCTAACTCCACGTCTTATATATAGTGCACCTATTCCTTTTGGACCATAGAATTTGTGAGCTGCTAAAGATAATAAATCTATGTTCATTTCCTTTACGTCTATTTCAACATGACCGATTGCTTGAACAGCATCTGTATGGAATAATACTCCATTTTCTTTGCATATTTTTCCGATTTCCTTTATAGGCTCTATAGTTCCGATTTCATTATTTGCAAACATTACTGAAACTAAGATAGTATCTTTTCTTATAGCTCTCTTTAGTTCCTCTAAGTCTATGAAACCTTCTTCGTTAACATTTAAATATGTTATCTCAAAACCTAACTTTTGAAGGTACTCACAAGTATGTAATATAGCATGGTGCTCTATTCTTGTAGTTATTATATGCTTTCCTTTGCTTGCATTGGCAAAAGCAACACCTTTTAAAGCCCAGTTATCTGCTTCAGAACCACCTCCAGTAAAATAAACTTCACTTCTATCACAGTTTAAAGCCTTTGCAACTCTTTCTCTAGCAACATCTATTGCCTTTGTTGTTTCTCTAGCTAGTCCGTATGTAGAAGAAGGGTTTCCGAAGTGCTGTGTAAAGTAAGGAAGCATTTCCTTTAGTACCTCATCCTTTGTGTATGTGGTAGCTGAATAATCCATATAAACTACTTTATCCATAATCTCACTCCTATTTTTTTGTAATCTCAATACTTTTTGAATTTTTATCCTTTATAGCATAGTAATCATCTACTATATCTTGTAGAGTCACAGACTCCATGACACTGTCGATGCTATGTTTAATTTTTTCCCATAAAAGTCTTGTAGCACAGCAATCTATATTATTGCAACTTGATCCATCAACACAGTCAGATATCTCAATAGGTCCTTCAAGAATATACATTATCTCTGAAATTTTTATATCCTTAGGATCTCTGTTAAGTACATATCCGCCCTGAGCACCTCTTATACTTTTTATTAATCCAGACTTTCTAAGAGGACTGAATAACTGCTCTAAATAATACTCAGATACGTGCTGCCTTTGGGATATGGCTTTTATTGAAATAGGCTCTTTGCCATAATTTATTGCTAAATCTACCATGGCTTTTACACCATAACGTCCTTTAGTAGATAACTTCACATTTATCACTCCTTAAAGTTGAGTGTTTTACTATGATTTCAAAATTATTTTATCAAATCAGAGTAACTTTGTCAACAATACATTTTCTTATTATTTAATTTTTTCCCAATACTCCCTAGAGGCCCTTTCTAGCTTGTTTTCACCAAATTCATAATAGGACCTCCCCTTAAGTCCTTCTGGCATATATTCCTGCTTTACATAATGGTTTTTGTAGTTGTGAGGATATTTATAACCTTGCATCCTTCCTAAGGATTTTGCTCCATCATAATGGCCATCTTTTAAGTATGGTGGTATATCTCCTATATTTAAACTATCTAAATCTGACATAGCTTTATCTATAGCTATGCAGGAACTGTTTGACTTAGGAGATGTTGCAAGGAGAATCGCAGCTTCAGCAAGAGGAATCCTTGCTTCTGGAAATCCTAGCTGCATTGCAGAATCCACACAGCTTTTCACTATGGTTACAGCTTGAGGATATGCAAGACCTATATCCTCTGAAGAAATTACAAGAAGCCTTCTGCAAATGGATATTAAATCTCCTCCTTTTATGAGCATAGCAAGGTAAACTATTGCTGCATCAGGATCACTTCCCCTTATTGACTTTTGAAGAGCACTCAATAAATCATAATGACTATCTCCATCTCTATCAAAATTTAATACCTTTTCACCTTTTACACCTTCTAAATCCCCTAGTGTTATTAAATCTTTATTTCTAGTATTTATAAGAACCTCTAAAAGGTTCAGACCTCGTCTAAGGTCGCCATTACAATATTCTCTAAGAATACCAAACACATCTTCTTCAAATTCTATAGATTTGTTTTCTATAGAATTGAGTCTTTCTACAGCTCTCTTTAATCCTGTTTCTATCTCATCATTAGAAAGAGGTTTAAATTCTACTACAAGAGCCCTGCTTAATATGGCCTTAAATACATAAAAATAAGGATTTTCTGTGGTACTTCCTATAAGGGTTATTTGACCATTTTCCATAAATTCTAATAAGACCTGCTGAGTTCTTTTTGGAAAGTGATGTATCTCATCTATGTAAACCACTACACCATCATAACCTAAAAATGTGTCCAGGTCTCCTATTATATCTTTTATATCTTTTAAACTATCTGTAGTTGCATTTAATTTGTAAAGCCTCTTACCAGCATTTTTAGCTATTATATTGGCAACAGTAGTCTTTCCCACTCCTGGAGGCCCGTAAAATATCATGTTGGGTATGTTCTTAGATTTAGACACTCTGTCTAATAGTCCTCCGTGACCTAGTATGTGCTGCTGCCCTATTACATCTTCTAAAGTGTCAGGTCTGAGATAATGAGCTAAAGGTTCTCCCATGTATTTCATCCTTTCTTGATTTTAAACTTACATTTTATATTATATCTCTTTTTCTAGGTATAATCGAGTATGAGAATGCTAGTGTTAACATAATTGGTAGACACATAAAGTTGAATGAGTTAAAAAAACAAAGAATTAAATATTTAACTCCGATGGGATCTTTCCAGAGTTATAAAGCTCTAATATTGTATTTTTGAATTTTGTCTAACTTTTTAGGGCCATTTCAGTATGTCTCGAAGCACTATCACTTCGAGATAATCATCGTTAGCCTACATAAAAGAGTAGTCTGTCTACTGTACCGTCAATCGCTCATTAGTCGCAGTCAATCACTAGATGATATTTGCCACAGTGTAGACAGCGAAACAAATATACAGCCATACCGCCTGAGTTTTTTTTAATACTCACGAGCGTTGTCAAATTCATATTTCGCATCATATTCAGCAAATACCTCATCTGCAATGCCCATCTTCTCAAGTTCTGCTGTTCCAACATCACTAATAAATGCACAGTAATCATCGCAGCAGGTAAGCCAATGTTCACCCTGCCAACTTACATATCCCGGTGTTCGCTTAAATAGTTCCTCTATCTTGCTTTTATCAGAAACTTCTGCATCTGAATGTTGAATAAACTCACCTCAAACTTTTCAGCAGCTTTACTATTTGCTATACACTCTAAACAGATGCAATTCACATTTTCTATACAATACATCGTTGTACAGTAAACATCGACCTCTTTGCCACATCACTGACAAACGCCGTTTTGATATTCAAATATTCCGTTTTGATAGACATTTGGGTTATACTTAAAAACAATTTTTCCCATCATGGCTTCTCCTTTGCATATTATATAAATTCATCCATAGTTTGCAACTTTTGTTTTTGTTGAGTAAACTGCTCATAATTCGCCCGATAAACTGGGATTTGTTTAGTTCTTTTCTTTGAAAAGTGAAATGGAGTTAATCGCAATAGATAGAATTACACACACCCACAAGGCTTTACTCATAGTCGGCATAATATCCATGAGTCCTCCCCAATCTTCTCTAGCAACACGGACTGCTCCATCCGCATAAAAAGAGCATACAGTTAAAGCTGTAAAAGAGATACTCAAAAATCTAAACCACTTAGCATTTTTGTTTTGGAATGCCCATATCACATTCAATATGGCAAAGACAATTGAACTAATTCCAAGCACTAACCACATATATTAACACCTCCACAAATTCTAATTTGTCTATCTCATATTATACTCGTAATAAAAAGCTTCAATAAATTATTTTTTTAGCTTAAAATTTGTATACAAACAAAAACAGCACATAAAATTACAGCTAACACAGGTATTATTAGATGTATTTTTTTCTTTGTTTCCTTATACTCATAAACTTCAGATATTGTCTGTGCTATAAGCATTATCAATATAAAATTAAATCCCACTTTGCTGTTTTTAAACAGTAAAAATGCAAACATTCCACAAAGTGCAGCAACACCTCTTACTGTGGTAATTACTTTTTTCATTATCCTTCCTCCTAATTTTTAATAATCACGAAAGTTAATGATTATTCTTTCTCTTGTTCCGATAATGACTTTTCCTGTGCTAATAATAGATGTGACTTTTAAATATACTTATATTATAACAAATATCACCAATCAACGCTTAATCAAAACTTTTAATTTTTAATTTAAACACTCAAATACCCCATGATTAGTTACTACAAAACTACCGCTTATTTCCAAATCACGTCCATATGATTCATAATCAATATAATTTTGTAAACTAACCGGTGCTTCTCCTATATCTGTAGATGCTAATCCTTCTGCCATAGAACATAAGAGATTAATTTCTTCTATAGATGTATATTCACTAATTTCAAAGGGTAACTCCCAATCATGTATTGCATATTCTTCATATTCACTATTTAATCCTATACGCTCCTTCAAATCATCCCAATCAATCAGTGGTGCAAACCAATCACCAACTAATTCACCTTCATTGTATTTTCCTAAGTTTGCAATATATACTCTCATTTCATCCATCTTATTAATCTCACATCCTCTTTTCTAAAGTCAGAATCACCCGTAAAACGTGTGGCTTGCTCTGCGCCTATAAGGCTTTGTTACTGGCTGTGCTACTCGCACATTGAACGAGTTTGCCAACCGCATACCTTTGCTAGTTGCACCTAAAAGGTGCTTTATTTCTTGCCTTTATTTACTGGTTCACCCGTAAACAGGTCTATATACTCTTTTAAACTCATTTGTTCATATTCTATATCTTCTTGTATTTGATTTTTTATATATTGTTCTATTATCTTCTTGTTTCTTCCAACTGTATCTACATAATATCCCTTACACCAAAATTATCTATTGCCATACTTGTACTTCAAATTTGCATGCCTATCAAAAATCATTAGTGAACTCTTACCTTTAAAATATCCCATAAATGCTGAAATACTTAATTTAGGTGGTATACTTACTAGCATATGTATATGATCTTTACACGCATTTGATTCTATGATATCTACTCCTTTGTGATCACATAGTTTTCTTAGTATTATTCCTATGTCTGCTTTTATCTTCCCATAAATCACTTGTCTTCTATACTTTGATGCAAATACTATATGATATTTACAATTCCATTTACTATGTGCTAAACTACTATTGTCCATTTAGGACACACCTCCTTGTATTTTAGTTGTAGTCAGCAAACCTACTACTATTTTACAATAGAGGTTTTGTTTTTTTCTACTCAAAGCTAAAAGCTCTTTAGAACCACAGGTCTAACCTGTGGTATTCAAAATGCAAAAATAAAACTACCGAATTTTATCAGTAGTTTTATAGAAATTTCTTATTCACTTCATACTCCAATTTTTCTAAACCTTTCATATCTCTTATTTAACATGACTTCAGTGTCCATTTTCATCACATCTGCAAGTTCTTTTATCAGTGCTTCTTTCACATTTTTAATTGTTATTTCATTATTTATATTAGTGCCATTATTAGCCTCATTTATTATATCATCAATAATTCCAATATGTTTTAAATCTAAAGCTGTAAGTTTCATAACTTCAGCTGCTTCAGCCGCTCTTTTGGAATCCTTCCACAATATAGATGAAAACCCTTCTGGTGATAATATTGAGTAAATTGAGTTCTCAAGCATTAAAATCCTGTCGCTTACTCCAAGAGCTAATGCTCCTCCGCTTCCTCCTTCTCCTATTACCAGTGAGATTATAGGAACTTTCAGTGACATCATTTGAAATAAATTTTGTGCTATAGCCTCTCCCTGTCCCCTCTTTTCTGCTTCCATTCCACAGAAAGCACCTGGTGTATCAATAAAACATATTATAGGTCTTTTAAACTTTTCAGCGCTTTTCATAAGTCTTAAAGCTTTTCTATATCCTGATGGATGAGGCATTCCAAAATTTCTTTCCATATTTTCTTTTGTATCACGGCCTTTTGCTTCACCAATGACAGTAACTGGTATACCATCTAAAAGAGCAATTCCTCCTATTATAGCCTTATCATCTCCACTTACCCTATCTCCATGAAATTCTAAAAAATCTTCAAATACATTCTCTATATAATCTCCAGCTTTAGGCCTGTCTTTATGCCTAGCCATAAGAACTCTATCCCAAGCTCTAGTCATTTCTAACACCTCCATGAATCATCAAAATCTTTGATAATGTGCTCTTTAATTCCGCTCTTTTACATATCATATCTACAAATCCATTTTCTAGTAAAAATTCAGCACTTTGAAAATCATCCGGAAGCTTTTCGCCAATAGTTTTTTCAATAACTCTTCTTCCTGCAAAGCCTATTAATGCTCTAGGTTCACTTATTATTATGTCACCAAGCATAGCAAAAGAAGCCGTCACTCCTCCAGTTGTGGGGTCTGTAAGAACTGTTATATAGAGTCCTCCTCTTTCATGAAATCTATTTAAAGCGCCGCTGACTTTTGCCATCTGCATTAAAGAAAGTATTCCCTCTTGCATTCTTGCTCCTCCAGAAGCCGTAAAGATTATAAGAGGAGTCTTTAAAGCTGTTGCCTCTTCAATTAGCCTTGTAAGCTTTTCTCCAACTACACATCCCATGCTTCCCATTAAAAATTCGCTATTCATAACACCTATAAGGACTTTATTTCCATTTATATACCCTTCACCACACACCACAGCTTCATCTTCTTTAAGCTTTTCTCTTAAGGTTTGCTTTTTTTCATCATAGTCTGGAAAACTTAAAGGATTCCCTCCAATAATATCAGTATAGAATTCTTTAAAACTGCCTTCATCAAGGATCATTTCAAGTCTTTCTCTTGGATTTAGTCTAAAGTTATATTTGCAGTAGTTACACACTTTTCCCTGTCTATCTATATCCTCTTTGTAGAGGATTTTAAAGCAATGAGGACATTTGGTCCACATGCCGTCAGGTATGGAGGGTTTCACCTCTGTCTTTTCCTCATGATAGCTGTCTAATGGCTTTGAGCTTACAACTATATAATTATTTTTTTTAAATATACTTTTAAGCATTATTCTTCACCAACTTATTTTCTAAAAATGAAGTATCATAATTTCCACATTGAAAGTCCTTGTGACTCAATATATCAAAATGAAAATTTATATTTGTTTCAACTCCCTCTACCACCATTTCAAAAAGTGCTCTTTTCATTTTGTTTATAGCACTACTTCTATCCTTGTCATGAACTATAACTTTGCATATCATTGAATCGTAGAATGGAGGAATCCTATATCCTCTATAAACTCCACTATCGATTCTTACCCCAAATCCTCCTGGGAGTATCATATTTTTTATTACTCCAGGGCATGGCATAAAGTTTTTATATGGATCTTCTGCATTAACTCTGCACTCTATAGCGTGTCCTTGTATACTAACATCCTCTTGACATATATCAAGAGCTTCGCCATAGCTTATCTTTATCTGCTCTTTAACTATATCTACACCTGTTATAGCTTCAGTTATGGGATGTTCAACTTGTATTCTGGTATTCATCTCCATGAAATAAAAATTCCTGTCTTTGTCAACTAAAAATTCTATGGTGCCTGCTCCTTCATAGTTAACAGCCTTTGCTGCTTTCACCGCAACTTCTCCCATGACTTTTCTAAGAGAATCATCAATAAAGCTTGAAGGTGCTTCTTCTAGTACCTTTTGATTTCTCCTTTGCATTGAGCAGTCCCTTTCTCCTAAATGAATGACATTCCCTTTGCTGTCTGCTAGTATTTGAAATTCTATATGGTGTGGTTTTTGTATATACTTTTCTAAGTATACTCTGTCATCATTAAATGATGCTTTTGCTTCAGCTTTTGCTACATTAAAACTTTTTAAAAGCTCATCTTTTGATTTTACAATTCTTATACCTTTTCCGCCGCCACCAGAAACAGCCTTTATCATAAGTGGATATCCAATACTGTCTCCTATTTCATAAAGCTGATCTTTGTCTTCTATTGTACCTTCATAGCCAGGAGTAACTGGAACCCCTGAAGATTTCATAACTTCTCTAGCCCTTGCTTTATCTCCCATAAGCCTCATGGACTCTTTAGACGGTCCTATGAGCTTTATATTACAGCTTTCACATATAGCTGCAAACTTTGGATTTTCAGATAAAAAGCCAAAGCCGGGGTGTATTGCTTCTGCTCCTGTAAGAATTGTGGCACTTATTATATTTTCTATGTTTAAATAACTATCTTTAGCACTATTGGGCCCTATACATATTGCTTCATCGGCTAGATTGGCATGAAGAGATTCCCTATCTATTTCAGAATATACAGCAACGGTTTGAATTCCCATCTCTCTACAGGCTCTTATCACTCTTACAGCGATTTCTCCTCTATTTGCAATTAGTATTTTACTAAACATAATCTATCTCCCATCTTTACCTATGGCAAAAATTAATTGCCCCTCACAAGCAAGCTCTTCACCTACAAAGGCTTTTCCTTCTCCTATTCCAATGGAACCTCTCATCTTTGTTATTTCAACCTTTAATGTAAGAGTGTCTCCTGGAACAACCTTTCTTTTGAATCTAACCTTTTCTATACCTGCAAAGTAAGCTGTCTTTCCCTTATTTTCTTCCACACTAAGGATTGATATAGCTCCAGCTTGAGCTAAAGCTTCAACTATTAATACTCCAGGCATAACTGGTTCATTTGGAAAGTGACCTTGAAAGAAACCTTCATTATAAGTAAGATTTTTCATAGCAGTTATACTTTTTCCTGGTTCCATCTCATAAACTCTATCAACTAATAAAAATGGATATCTATGAGGTATTATTGATTTTATTTCGTTTATATCCATGCTATTTCACCTTCCTTATCTTAAATAATGGCTGCCCATACTCAACTAAGTCTCCATCTTTGCAGAGAATTTCTATTACCTCACCATCATCTTCACATTCTATTTCATTCATAAGCTTCATAGCCTCTATTATACACACTACCTCTCCCTTTTTCACATTGCTACCTATTGTAGCATAGGGTTTATCTTCTGGAGATGGTGAGCTATAAAAGCTTCCAACCATAGGTGATTTTATTACAAAAGTACTCTTCTCCTCCAAAACCTCTGCTTTAAAATTAGAAGACTCTGCGGCCTTTTTATTTTCCTCATCATTTACAGAATTTTGTTTCGAATTATGAGCTGTACTTTTATTGTCTGAAATCAAATCATGATTTTTAGATTCCGAAGACTCTTCTCTACTGAAAGATTTGTCAAGCTTTATGTAATATTCCTCTGTCTTAAATTCTAAAAAGGATAGAGAAGATTTGTCTAACAGTTCTATGAGTTCTTTTAATTCCATTATATCCACAGCTATTATTCCTCCCATTTCTTAAATAAAAGGGTTCCGTTATGTCCACCAAATCCTAAAGAATTAGACATAGCATATTTAACTTCTTTATTTCTTCCTACATTAGGTACATAATCAAGATCACAGTCTTCACTAGTTTCTGTAAGATTTATTGTAGGAGGCAAAAAGCTATCTTCCATGGCTTTTATACATGCTATAGCTTCCACAGCTCCTGCTGCTCCTAAAAGATGACCTGTCATAGATTTCGTGGAGCTCACTGGAATTTCGTAAGCCCTCTCTTCAAATAATCCCTTTATAGCTTCTGTTTCAAACTTATCATTATATGGCGTTCCTGTACCATGAGCATTGATATATGAAACATCATAAATAGATATTTCCCCTTCTTTTATAGCTAGAGCCATAGCTCTTCTTGCACCTTCTCCATCTGGTGCTGGTGAAGTCATATGGTATGCATCACAAGTTGTGCCATATCCTATTACTTCGCCATAAATCTTTGCTCCTCTTTTTCTTGCATGTTCAAGTTCCTCTAAAAGAAGAATCCCTGCACCTTCTCCCATGACAAATCCGCCTCTGTCTTTATGAAAAGGTATTGACGCCTTATCTCTATCTAAAGATGTGCTAAGGGCTGTAAGAGCTTGAAATCCAGCTACTGCTAAAGGAGTTATGGAGCTTTCTGCACCTCCCGCTAGAGCTAAATCCATATGACCATACTTTATGCTTCTAAAAGCTTCTCCTATGGCATGGGTTCCAGTGGCGCAAGCTGTTGTTATAGATATACATGATGCTTTTGCTCCATATTTTATAGCTACATTTCCTGCTGCCATATTTCCAATCATCATAGGTATTAGAAGTGGTGATACCCTTCTTGGACCTTTATCTTTTAGATTATTGTACTCTTTCTCAAAGCTATGAAGTCCTCCTATTCCTGACCCTATTACGACTCCAAATCTTTCTTTGTCAATTTCATCTAAATTTAAATCAGAATTGTCCATAGTTTCTTTGCTGGCAGCCATGGCAAGTTGACAAAATCTATCCATTCTTTTAGCATCTCTTTTATCCATATAATTTTCTGGAGAAAAACCTTTAACTTCTGCTGCTAACTTCACATTAAATCCTTCCGTATCAAAGGTTTTCAAAATATCTATTCCATTTAATCCTATCTTTAGTCCATTCCAAAATTCCTCTACAGTATTTCCAATAGGGGTAATGGCCCCCATTGAAGTTACAACTACTCTTCTCATAACTATCCTCCATATCATGCTTTTAATAACGATTTATATATGAAAAATCAATTTTAAATGGCCATTCCACCATCTACTGATATAACCTGACCTGTTATATATCCACCGCTTTTTGAACATAAAAAGGCTGCTGTTTCTGCAATATCCTCTGGCTCTCCGAATTTCTTTAAAGCAGTTGATTTTCTTATATTTTCTTTAACTTCATCTGATAAATATTTGGTCATATCTGTATTTATAAAACCAGGAGCTATAGCATTTATTCTTATATTTTTACCGCCAAGTTCTTTAGCTAAAGATTTTGTAAGTCCTATTATTCCAGCTTTAGAAGCAGAGTAATTACACTGCCCAACATTCCCCATAACTCCTGCTACAGAGGATATGTTTAATATAACTCCCTCTTTCTTTTTCAGCATCACAGGCACCGCATGTTTTATGCAATTAAAGGTTCCCTTTAAATTTACTTCAATAACTTTGTCAAAGTCTTCTTCTTTCATTCTAAGAATTAAGCCGTCCTTTGTTATGCCCGCATTGTTTACAAGTATGTCTATCCCATTAAATTTTTCTTTTGAATAATTTATAAGATTCAAAGCCTCTTGAGTTTTACTTACATCAGCTTTAAATATCTGTGCTTTTCCCCCCAGCTCTTCGATTAATCTTAAAGTCTCTAAGGCTCCCTCTTCATCGCTTCTATAATTTATTATTATACTTGCTCCTTCTTTCGCAAGCTTCACTGCAATGGCTCTTCCTATTCCTCTATTTCCACCAGTTACAACTGCACATTTACCTTTCACTAAAGTTCCTCCTTTTCTAGACTTAAATTCTCAACTAATTCTTTTAAAGCTTTTACACTATCTATATTAAAAGTATTTAAACTCCTATCTATCTTCTTTATAAAACTCGTTAAAGTCTTTCCTGGACCTATCTCTATAAATGTAGTTACTCCAACTTTTCTCATAGCTTCCACACACTGCTGAAAATGCACAGGAGATTTCACCCCATTTATAAGAGCTTCCCTTATATACTCTTTATCCCTTGATATGGTTCCATCAAAATTAAGGGCCATTGGTATAATGCTATCCTTCATTAAAAGGTTATTAAATTCTCTAAAAAGTCCCTTTGATGCCTCTTCCATAAATATGCTGTGGAAAGCTCCACTCACATTGAGCCTTACTCCCTTTATTCCCTTATAAATTCTTATATTATCCACTGCCCACTGAACAGCTTTCTCTTCTCCAGTAACCACTACTTGACCCGGACAGTTATAATTGGCTACAGATATAACTCCATGTTTTTTTCCTTCTTCTAAAAGTTCCTGTAATTTTTCATCTTTAAGTCCTATAAGGGCAGCCATAGCTCCATTATGTTTTTCGCCACAACTGCTCATAAGATCACCTCTAAGCTTTATAAGCTTCATAATATCTATAAAATCCAAATATCCGCCGGCATTCAAGGCTGAATACTCTCCTAAACTAAGTCCACAGGTTATATCCGGAAATATTCCATGACTTTTTAGAGCTTCCATCATCATTATAGATACTAAAACCATGGATGGCTGAGTGTATTTTGTGTCATTTAACCTTGTATCTTCATTAAAAATTAGATTTTTAAAATCTATATTTAATGCTTTTTCAGCTTCATCAAAAATATCTCTGCACACAGGATAATTCTCATAAAAATCTTTTCCCATAAATGGGATTTGAGCTCCTTGACCTGGAAATATAAATGCTATCTTTCCCATAATTAAAACCTTCCTTGAATACCTTTTATACATTTTTCTGCTTCTTTAAACATCTCTTCTATTATCTCTTTTGCTGGTTGTTCTCTTTTTACAAGACCTGCAATCTGCCCTGCCATAAGAGAACCGTAATCAGCTTCTCCTTCTATCACAGCCTTTGCCAAAGCTCCGCTTCCAAGCTTTTCAAATTCTTCTGGTGAACCGCCTTGTTTTTCTAGATTTATGAAAGCTCTTGAAAGTTTATTTTTTATTACCCTTATTGGATGTCCCGTTGGTCTTCCAGTTACTACTGTATCTATATCATTGGCCTTAATAACTCTGTCCTTATAATTTTGATGTATAGTACATTCCTCTGCAACTAAGAATCTAGTTCCAACCTGGACTCCTTCTGCACCTAAAGCTAAAGCTGCTGCTACACCTCTTCCATCACCTATTCCACCTGCCGCAATGACAGGAATGCTTAAAGCATCTACAACTTGAGGTACAAGGGCCATGGTCGTAAGTTCTCCAATATGACCTCCAGCTTCACAACCTTCTGCTATGACTGCATCTGCCCCAGCTCTTTCCATTCTTCTAGCAAGAGCTACAGAAGCTACTACTGGAATTACTTTTATACCATGGGATTTCCACATTTCTATATACTTTCCTGGGTTCCCGGCTCCCGTTGTCACTACCTTTACTCCTTCTTCACAAACCATATGGGCTAAGCTTTCTGCATTGTCGCTTAGAAGCATTATGTTCACTCCAAAAGGCTTATCTGTAAGACTTTTAGTCTTTCTTATCTCATCTCTTAAGTAATCTATAGGTGCATTAGCTCCTGCTATAACTCCAAGTCCTCCACCGTTGCTTACTGCTGCTGCAAGGCTGCTGTTGGCAACCCAAGCCATTCCTCCTTGAATTATCGGATATTCTATGCCAAGTATTTCACACAACTTAAAATTTTTCATAAAAGCCTCCTATTTAATAAGTCAGATATTTTTTCAATACCTGACTTAAAAATTTATTATGCTATTTTGCTTTCAATATATTTAACTGCGTCTTTCACAGTCTTCATTTCTTCTGCATTTTCAATTTGGATATTAAAGGCCTCTTCTATTTCAATTATTATTTGAAATAAATCTAAAGAATCTACTCCTAAACTATCAAAAGATGTTTCCTCTGTTATTTCATTTCCCTCTAATCCTAATTGCTCAATAACTATTTCTTTAACCCTTTCAAATACCATTTTTATTTCCTCCTCATATTTTAAAATTCTACTAATACAGCTCCAGCAGTGAGCCCACCACCAAATCCTGTCAAAATAACTTTTTGCCCTTTTTTAATAATCTTCTTCTCCATAGCTTCATCTAAAGCTATGGCAACACTAGCACTAGATGTATTTCCAAACTTATCCATGTTCATATAGAATTTTTCTATAGGCTGCTTCATCTTTTTGCTGGCGTACTCTATTATTCTTTTATTTGCTTGATGGGGTATTATTAAATCTATATCATCTATAGACAGATGCCCTTTATCAAGGACATTTTCTATGGCGTCTATTATTGCAAAAGACGCAAACTTGAATACTTCTTTTCCATTCATCGATATATAGGGATGCTTTTCTCTAAGAGGTTTTCCAGTAAATATCTCTCTTATAGGAGCTCCTCCAACCTCTATGTTGAAGCCTAAATCCCCATAAGATTTTGTGTAGAAAGCTTCTATGCCTCCCTTAGTGCCTGTAGCGAGAATGGCTGCTCCTGCTCCATCTCCAAATAACACAGAAGTGGTTCTATCCTGCCAATTTATATACTTTGATAAGGTATCAACTCCTACCACTAAAGCATTTGAAGCTTTTCCCGAGCTTATAAAGCTTTCTCCTACTGATAATGCGAATATAAATCCTGTGCATGCAGCATTGATGTCAAAAGCTGTTGACTTTGAAGCGCCTATTTCCTTTTGAACCATACATGCCATAGATGGAGTTGACATATCAGCAGTCATTGTAGCCACTATTATCATATCAATATCACCTGCATTTATACCACTGCTTTTTAATGCTTTTCTAGCTGATTCTACAGCTAAATCTATAGCTTCTTCTTCTTGGCAGATCCTTCTCTCACTTATTCCTGTTCTAGATACAATCCACTGATCATTTGTATCAACATATTTTGAAATTTCCTCATTGGTTATACAAAGTCTCGGAATAGATCTCCCAGTGCCGCTTATTATCACTTTTTTCATAATATTATTCCTTCCTAAATATCAGCCTCTCTTATATAGATGCCATAAAAATATGTGATATCTTTAAAGAACTTTACTATTTCTTTATCAGTCCATATTTATCTTTGAAAAATTTGTTAAGCTTCTCTAAAGACCTTATGAGCACCTCTTCTTCATCTTCACTTAAGCCATCTATAGTTTCTACAATCATATCTTTATGAAATTTCTCATGAATTCTATAGGCAAGCTTTCCTTTCTTTGTAAGTTGTATTAAAACAACTCTTCTATCCTCTTCTATTCGCTTTCTCTCAACATACTCTTTCTTTATAAGCTTATTTATAGCAGTTGTCAGTGTTCCAACAGTTATATTTAAGTCCTGTGCTACTTCTGACATGGACCTTGGCTCATACATACCTATGGCTTCAATTGTATGTATCTCTGTTACAGAAAGATCAGATAAAGGACCATTTTTTAATGCATTTTGTTCAATTTGCAAAATATCATTGAATAAATCAACTAATAAATAATTTAAAATTTCTATAGATTTACTCATACTTTTTCACTCCTACCTTGTTATTAAGTAACTTAATTGTACCATCAAATATTTTGAGTGTCAAAGTATTTATTTTGATAATCAAAGTATATTATATGAGTATTTATCTGTCAACATATTTTTCATATATTCACATTCTTTTAAAAAATAAAAGGACGGTGAAAACCACCATCCTAATCTTCATAATCAAGTATTTGACCTTTATAAAGGACCTTCTCAGTCATCTTTATATTAAAGATTTTTTCATATTTTTCTATTAAAGGAAATTCTCTTGGGGCCACTAAAGAAATACATTTACCTGTGTTTTCTCCTCTAGCTACTCTTCCTGCCCTATGGACATAATCCTTTTCTGATTTTGGCATGTCTAAATTAACTACATGGGTTATCCCCTTTATATCTAGACCTCTTGCTCCTACATCTGATGCTATAAGAACATTTATCTTTCCTCTTCTAAAGCCTTCAATGGCATTTTTTCTATCTTCCTTTGATATATTGCCACATATAGAGTCACAATTTATACTATGATATTTAAGTTTATCTAAAGTCATCTCCACATCATAATTATTGTTCACAAATACAAGAGTTTTTGCTGCTCTTTCCCAATGAACTACTTTTCTTAAAAACTCAACTTTTTTTCTAGGATCGCATAAGAAAAATTCATGAGTTATATTAGGGTTTATGTTTAAGTCACTGCTGCTTACTTTTATAATCTCAGCATCATTCATTAAACTCTTTGCAGTTTCTAATGTGTTCTCATCTGTTGTGGCTGAAACCATTATTATCTGCACTTTATTGTCTAAAGATTTTATTATAGCTTTTATGTCAGCTATACTGTCTTTATCTAAAAGCTTATCAAATTCATCTATAACAAGAAAATTTACGCTATGCACTTTAAGTTTTTTTCTCTTTATAAGGTCTAAGACTCTTCCTGTTGACCCTGTAGCTATCTGGGGTTTACTCTTTAGCTTTTCAATTTGTCTTGTTATATTTCCACTTCCTACAAGTGAAGCAGCATTACAGTTTATACCTGCATCTTTTTTTAAATCTAATATAGTATTGTGAATTTGCATAGTAAGCTCATGAGTTGGTGCAAGAATAAGTCCTTGAAGCTCCTTGCTATCACAATTTATCTTCTCCATCATAGGCAGCAAATAAGCAAGGGTCTTTCCTGTTCCCGTCTGTGATTGCGCTATTATATTCTTTCCTTCTAAAGCAGGGACGATGGTCTTTTCTTGAACTTCTGTGGGCTTAACTATGCCCATGGCATCTAATGCCACCAAAATATTTTCTTTTATTCCTAGTTCTTTAAAATTTTTATCCATATCTCAATTCCTTCTACATATTTTAATGATTATTTTTTATTTTAATCTTTCCTGATATTTTAACCTATAAATTCTCATCAGGTAATGATTTTTTATATGTTATTAAATAAATTTTTAGCAATTCTCACGCTTTCCTTGGCATCTTTAGCATAAAAATCCGCTCCTATAGCCATAGCATAATCCTCGGTAAGTACAGCTCCTCCTACCATGATTTTGCAATTAGGTGCTGCTTTTTTAAGGAGCCTTATGGTTTCTTCCATACTTTTAACTGTAGTTGTCATAAGTGCACTAAGCCCTACAAGTGGTGCTTCAGTTTTAAGCACTGCCTCAGTTACCCCTTCATAAGGTACATTCTTCCCTAAGTCTATAACTTTAAACCCATAGTTTTCAAGAAGGGTTTTTACTATATTTTTGCCTATGTCGTGAATGTCTCCTTTTACTGTGGCCAAAACTATAGTACCATTGCTTATATTTTCACTGCCCACTTTTGAAAGCTGCTCTTTTATTATATCAAATGCTTCCTTAACTGTCTCTGCACATTGTATAAGCTGAGGAAGAAAAATTTCTCCTTTTTCATATTTATCCCCCACATAATCAAGAGCTGGTATTATATCTTCATCTACCACCTTTAAAGGCGCCTTTGTCTTTAAAATATCTATAGCTGCTTTTTTAGCCTCCCCTCTAAGGCCTGTAGTTATTATTTTAAACAATCTTTCCTCAGCCTTAAGTGGGGGGGAGTCAAATTTTTCTACTGAATGTTTTTTAGACAAATTTGAGTAATAATTTACATATTCTTTTGATTCTATGTCTTCCATAGCTAATGCTTTATACGCTCTTATTGTATCCATAATTTCTTCATCTAATGGATTTATTATGGGAAGAGTAAGCCCATTCATAAGGCATCCACTTAAAAACGTCCTATTCAAAAGCCCCCTATTGGGAAGTCCAAAGGAAACATTAGAAATTCCAAGGACAGTATTTACCTTTAGCTCTTCTTTTATAATGCTTAGGGCTTTTACAGTATCCATAACATCCTTTTGCTGAGCTGCTGCAGTAAGGGTTAGACAATCTATATACACATCTTCCTTTGGAACTCCATATTCTGATGCTTTTTTTAAAATTCTCTTTGCAATTTCAATTCTATCTTCCACTGTTTCAGGAAGACCTTTGTGATCCAAAGTAAGCCCTATGACAGCAGCACCATACTTTTTCACCAATGGAAAGATAGAATTCATAGAATCCTCATCGCCATTTACAGAATTCACTATGGCTTTTCCGTTATATGCCCTAAGGGCTTTTTCTATAACACTAGGCTTATTAGAGTCTATTTGAAGTGGAACATCTATTATGCTTTGAATTTCACGGACTGCCCTTTCCATGGTATCAGCTTCATCTATTCCTGGAAGTCCAACATTTACATCTAATATATCTGCGCCAGCTTCCACCTGAGCTATTGCCTCTTTAAGAATATAATCCATATTACCTTCCATAAGGGATTCCTTGAAAAGTTTCTTCCCCGTTGGATTAATTCTTTCTCCTATGACTTTAACTCCATTTATCTCTACACTTTTAGTGGCGCTGCATATTATGCTTTTATTAATAGTAGATTCTACAGGACTAAAACTTCTGCCATCTAAAGCTTCTCTTAAGGCCTTAATATGCATATCCGTTGTGCCACAACACCCACCAACTATTCTTATTCCTTCATCTACGAACCTTTTACCATATTCCACAAATTCATCTAAAGAAATATCAAATTTAGTCCTTCCATCTATAACCTTTGGAAGTCCTAAATTGGGCTGTACCATAACAGGGATTTTAGAATACTTTAACACTTCTTTTATCAAAGGATATATGTCTTTGGGTCCTAAAGAACAATTTATACCAACAGCCTCTACTCCTAATCCTTGAAGTACCGTTGTCATTATAACAGGGCTACAGCCAGTAAAAGTACGTCCATCTCTCTCAAAACTCATAGTACAAAATACAGGAAGAGTGCTGTTTTCCTTTGCTGCAAGGATAGCTGCTTTTGCTTCATATAAATCAGTCATGGTTTCAATGAGAATGCAGTCCACTTCACACTTTACTGCAACTTCCACTTGTTCTTTAAAAATCTCATACGCCTCATGAAAAGTAAGGGTTCCCATAGGTTCTATTAATTCACCCAAAGGTCCCATATCATAAGCTATATAACAAGGCTTTTCTTTTCTCGCTATCTTGGCATTTTCAATGGCTTTTTCTGCAATAGTACGAGAAGAATATTTTTCTTCTCTCATCTTTATACTGTTAGCGCCAAAAGTATTTGTAGTTATTATATTACATCCAGCCTCTATGTACGCTTTATGTATATCTATTATGAGATTTTGATTTTCTATATTCAAAATCTCTGGTAGCTGTCCAAGTTTAAGTCCTCTATTTTGAAGCATAGTCCCCATAGCTCCATCGAAGATTAAAATATTATTCTTTAAGAAGCTTCTAAGATCCACAAATATCACTTTCCTTTCTATAAGCGCATGTAGAATAGTTAGGGCAATAGGTACATTTCTTATGTTTTTTCTCATCTAACTTTTCTTCTGTTACCCCTACTACAGCGGTTACAGATTTTCTTGGAATAAGGATATTATCTTTAGTAGCCGTAAGTCCTATTGTCCTTTCTCCCTCTACAGTTCTTAAAAATTCTCTTTGAATATCTATAGGAAAATCCCCATACCCCGGACTATATCTAGATGTCACTGTGCAGTTATCTTTCTTAAGTTCCTCCGTTAATTTGGTGCAAACAAAATCAGCTATACTTTCCACAGCTGCAGTACCACATGCATCTAGTATTAGAGCCTTTGTCAAGTTTGACTTTTCATAATACCTTATGGTTTTGTCTATCTCCATGCCTAAGGTAACTGCCATCAAGTAAAATCCCTTACTGAAACTCAGATGATTAATTATATCTTTTCCAATGATAGATATATCCATGTCTTTAAATAACCTAGTGTTTTCATTTTTGTCGACGATAATTTCTTTATTTGAAGTGAAAGAAAAATATTTATAGGTGTATCTAGGCCTTATAAGCTCCTTAGCCTCTCCAATGGTTTCTTCTATAAGCTTTTCCATATCATAAGAGAGGCCTTGACTTCTATATCCTAAATATCTTAAAACCTCATTTTTGGGGATAGCTATTAATTCTCTATCTATATTCATAAAATCTGCCAGGTACACCTCCCATTATTAACTTCTGTTTCAATTCACTATATCTTTAGGTTTCATTACCATTATGCCTCATTAAGGGTCTAAATTCTTATAAATTATATCATGATAACAAATAACTTAATAGACTATAAAATCATACTCCTATTTTTATTATACATAAAAATACCTCATCAAATATAGGACTTTTACATCTTATATTTAATGAGGTATAATGATTTTTATTTTTAATCTACAGATTTAAGTGATTCAACCATTTTTACAGCTTTAAGCTTATAATACATAGCCCAGTTTACTAGTGCTGAAAAAGCCATAGTTATGCCAAAAGCATAAATGTAACTAAATATACCTATGGTACGGCCAAACATTATATCGCTTGGCTCAGCTGTTACCATTATAAATCTATGAAGTACAACCCCAAGAGCTAAACCTACTAATATTCCTATTATAGTCAATAGGATATTTTCTTTGTACACATAAGCGGAGACTTCTTTATCATAAAAGCCTAGAACTTTTATAGTAGCTATTTCTCTAATTCTTTCACTTATATTTACATTAGTTAGATTGTATAATACAACAAAGGCCAAAGCTCCAGCTGCTAGTATCATAACTATTACAACATAGTTAAGGCTCTTTATGGTATCACCGTACATTGCCTTAACTCCTGAGTTAAAATAAACTCCAGTAACGCCATCTTTCTCAAGAAGTTCTTTTGATATATCATCTTCCAAAGCCTTTGATGTGTCTCTTACCTTTGCAACTACTTCATTGCCTTTAAAATCTCTTTCATATAGGCTTTCATAAGTTGATCTACTCATAAATACATAATGGGATACATAATTTTCTACTATACCTGTCACCGGCACAGAAATCCTTTTATTATTCTCATCCTTTATAGTTATGGTATCGCCCTTTTTAACACCAAGTTCTTTAGCAAGTTTTTCTGCAAGGACTACGCCACCTTCATCTAGAGATACCTCTTTCTGTGATGTACGAACCCTTAAATGATGAAACTCTTTAAACTTTTCTACATCTTCAGGAATTATTAAAGATGCTTCTTTGCTTTCATCTTGGAAGATCACATCTGTATTCTTTGTTTTATACATCATACTGTCTTCTATTTTGTCATTATTTTTAAAATATTCTCTTAAACCATTCTCATCCTCTGTTTTAATATTAGAGTCTAGAGCCGCAGACATATCATAGGTTATTATCTCCCCATACTCTATATCGATTATGGCTTGTATAGAGTCCTTTATACCAAAGCCAGCCAATATAAGAGCGGTACAGCCAGATATCCCTAGTACCGTCATAAGAAATCTCTTCTTATATCTAAATATATTTCTCGCTGTAACTTTTTCAGTAAATTTAAGTCTCTTCCAAATGAAATCCCATCTCTCTAGAAGTATCTTTTTTCCTACCTTAGGTGCTTTAGGAATCATAAGAAGAGCTGGTGTCTCCTTTAACTCTTTGTAACATGCACTTAAAGCTGCTAAAGTTGTTGTTAACACTGCTGCTAAAGTAGCTATTGCAGCATAAAACACATTAAATTGAAGTATTAGGTCTGGCACTGTAAACATTATCCCGTAAGCATCAAAAATTACTGTTGGAAATAATATAAAACCTACAGCTAGACCAAGTATACTTCCTCCTATGCTTGCTAGAGCTGCATATAAGATATATTTTGAAGCTATGGATTTCTTATCATATCCTAAAGCCTTTAAGGTTCCTATGTCAATTCTCTGCTCATCTACCATTCTTGTCATTGTTGTAAGGCATACTAAAGCCGCTACTAAGAAAAAGAATACTGGAAACACCCTAGCTATAGCTTTTACTCTATCTGCTGAATCTTCATAAGATACATATCCATAATTCATATCTCTATTAAGTACATACCAACTTGGTTCTTCTATGGATTTTATCTTTTCCTCTGCATCTAAAATCTTATCATTTCCATCTTTTAAAGTGGCTTCAACAGAAATTTTGTTCTTTTCATATTCTTCTCTTCCCTTAGCTAATTCACTTCTGCCATTTTCAATATCTATTCTAGCTTTCTCAAACTCGGCCTTGCTTTTAGCTTCACCTTCTAAAAGCTTAGCTTTTTCTTCTTTAAGCTTACTTTCTGATGCATCTAATGTGGCTTTTGCTGCATTTAACTTTGCTTCTCCATCCTTTAATGCTGCCTCCTTAGATGCAAGCTCTACCTTAGCTTTTTCTAAAGCTGGTTTTGCATAAGATAAGGTAAGCTCTATATTTTGAATCTGAAGCTTTATTTTCTCCTTTTCTATGTCAGAAATAGAAGGGTCCTCTAGTTTTGCTTTTAAATCTATAAGCTCTTTTTCTTGCTTCTCTATTAAAGCTTCACCTTCAGCTATAGCTTTCTTTGCGGCCTCTAACTGAGTTTCTGCTTCTGCCTTCTTTTCATTAAAATTTTGTAGCTGCATCTCATATTGAGCTTTTCCTATTTTAAGGTCAACCTCTGCATCTTTAAGTTTTTCTTTTGCTAAATCTAAGGCTTCTCCTACTTGCTGCTCCTTTAATTTTAGCTGTTTTTCACCCTCATCAAGGTTTTTACTTCCATCTTCAATCTTATCTAAGGCTTTCTTTAACTCTGTTTCAGCCTTCAACTTACCTTCTTCATATTCTTTTTTCTTTTCATCTAAAGTCTTATTTGCTTCTTTTATAATATCATCATATCTAAGCTTTGCCCTATCTGTACCTATAGCTTCAATCTTCTTTGACACATCATCTCTAAGCTTTTC
>JALEZF010000009.1 GCA_022773025.1 Clostridium sp.
TTTTAAACCTAATACCTTTGATAAGCCTACAAAATCTTATTTCCTGCTAGGCTTGTTTGCCATACAGAAAATCATCCAAACTTATTAAATTCTCAAAGAACGTGCAATTCTATAAAATATTAAGCTAGTTTTTCATAACTATTTAACAGAACCTAAAATATTCTGCTTTTTAATTATAAAATATAAGAAAAATAATGTCCACATGTTTCTTGCAGCATATAAATATTCAAAGATAAAAAACATATCACTTTTTAGGATATGGCTTTTATTAATCACTTATTAAAAGATGAACAATTTTATTGTATATTTCAGCTGAACTAGTTTTCCACTTGTTGCAGAGATCCATTGCCTGCTTATTAGAGGCAACGCTTAATTTTAAATCCATAAGTAAAGTTTCATTTTCTAAGGCTTTAAGTGAAACTATAAAGCTGCTATCTTCGCTTACAGTGTAACTAGCACTAAGTGTCAATTCTTTCTTTATTTGTTCTAATTTGTTTTTCAAATATTCTTCAATAGATGATATTTTGTTTTCAGGAATCCTATCCTTAAAGAAGGAAAGGACATTTGACCCTTTTTCTGTTATAGAAAGAAGTTTTTTGTCATTGATATCTTTATAAGTTAAAAACTTAGAAGATATAAGTTCGGATATATATTGTTGAAGTACAAAATAATTTATAAATCCGTTTTCTAAGACTATATCTGTAAGCTGACTATTTGAAATAGGAAACTTTACTGTTTTAATTATAAATAAAACCAACAGTTTGTTTTCAGCTAGCTCTGTAGTACTTTCATACATGCGAATCCCACCCTCCAACGTAAAGTGAAAGTATATATCAATGTTATATATTCTAATTATATAATATTTATGAAGAAAATATAAGATAAAAGTAAACATATAAAGTAAATAAAAAATGAATAGGTTGATTTTTTTTGAATATATATAAAATATATTATGATATAAGAGAATAAGTCAAGGGAGGAATGGATATTGGGAAGATAAGAAGAAAAATAAATTTAATGCTAGTATTGCTAATAGCAACATTAACATTCTCTTTAATTAATAGTAATCCTTCAATAGGAGTATCGGCAGACAATGATAAACATCCTATATATTCTGTGGATACAACAGAGAAGAAACTCAGTATAACTTTTGATGTTAACTGGGGGACAGACCATACAAAAGAAATACTAGACATTCTTGATAAGTATAATGTAAAGGCAACTTTCTTTGTTATTGGGAAATGGATAAACTATAGTGAGGATAATGCTAAGCTTTTAGCGGAAATAAAAAGTAGAGGTCATGAAATAGGAAATCATTCTAATAGTCATGCTGATTTTACTAAAATTAATAAAGAAAAAATAAGAGAAGAAATTAATTTAACTGATGAAAAGATAAAGAAAATAACAGGTGAAGAGGTAGAGTTATTTAGGTTTCCAAGCGGAGCCTATAATAGCAGCGCTGTGAATATAGTGAATGAATATAAACATTTGCCTGTTCAGTGGAGTTCTGACAGTGTAGACTGGAAGGAAAAAGGCGCAGATGTAGAGTATAACAAGGTTATGAAAGGAGTGGCACCTGGAGCTATATTTCTTTTTCATAATAATGCAAAATATACTCCTGAAAACCTTGACAGATTGATACCTAAACTTCAGTCAGAAGGATATGAATTTGTAAAAGTTTCGGATCTTATCTATAAAGAAAATTTTTACATTAATAGTAATGGAAAACAAATTAAGAAATGATATGTTGAAATCTATAGGTCAAATGTATTATAATGGAAGTGTGATAGAATTTATTATATAAATAAAAAAAGTAATATTTTTTTAGGTTAAAGAATATTTTATTGGTGTAACAAATAAAAACTAAGGGAGAGAGGGGTTAAGATGGACAATTTACTTTTAAACAACAAAATTTATTTAGAGGGAACTGTATCTTCAGAATTAAAATTTAGTCATGAAATGTATGGTGAGGGATTTTATACTTTTTCTTTAGACGTTATGAGGTTAAGTGATACAACAGATAGTCTTTGTATTACAGTATCAGAAAGAATAATAACTAATATAGATTTAAGTATAGGTAATGATGTAATCGTTGATGGACAATTAAGATCATATAATAAATTTGTTGATGGTTCTAATAGACTCATACTTACTGTTTTTGCAAGAAATATTGAGCCTTGCGAAGAAAGAAGCAAAAATCCAAATGAAATTTTCTTAGATGGATATATATGCAAATCTCCAGTATATAGGACAACTCCATTTGGAAGGGAAATAGCAGATGTACTTTTAGCTGTAAACAGAGCTTACAATAAATCTGACTACATACCAACCATAGCTTGGGGTAGAAATTCGAGATTTTGTCAGACTTTAGAAGTTGGTGAAAATATAAGAGTATGGGGAAGATTACAAAGCAGAGAGTATCAAAAGAAAGTTGGAGAAAATGAAACTGTAAAGAAGATAGCTTATGAAGTTTCAATTTCTAAAATGGAAAGAGTTAATAAAGAAGGCACATCTTCTTCAGAAGAGAAGGGTGCTGTATAAAATAAATATGAATTAAATAAGAGGGCGCTGAAAAATTTTTGAAATTTTTCAGCGCCCTTATTAAATCTATGACTATTTTCTTAGATCATCAAGAAGTTTAGTTTTATCCTTAGTTTTATCATCAACAGACTTTACTATTTTAGCTGGTGTACCCGCTACTACAACACCGGCTGGAACATCTTCTACTACAACAGAACCAGCTGCTACAACAGAACCTTTTCCAACTTTTACTCCTTCAAGAATTACAGCATTTGCTCCAATTAACACATCATCTTCAATTATACAAGGAGTTTTGCTTGGTGGTTCAAGGACTCCCGCTACAACAGCGCCAGCTCCTAAATGAACTCTTTTTCCAAGTTGACCTCTAGCACCAACTACAGCATTCATATCCACCATAGTACCTTCGCCGATTTCAGCTCCTATATTTATAACAGCACCCATCATTATAACGGCATTCTTGCCTATGGATACCTTATCTCTTATTATTGAACCTGGTTCTATTCTAGCTTCTACATTTAACATATCTAGTAGAGGAATAGCTGAGTTTCTACGATCATTTTCAAGTCTGAAGTTTTGGATTTTATCCTTATTGTCTAAAAGTAAGGAAGAGACAACGTGGCTTTCTCCAAATAAAACTCCAAATTTATTATTACCATAGAAATCTACATCATCCATATTGATATTTTCTAAATTACCTTTTATATAAACCTTAACTGGAGTAGATTTTTCTGATTCCTTTATAAAACGTGCAATTTCATAAGGGTCTGTAAAGTTATAATTCATATTAATCATCCTTTCAAAAGTGTACATATTACGACATATTACATATTATAATAAATTTAAAGATCTATTAAAAGGGAGTATTTTAAAAAATTTTTGTTAAATTTAGAGGAAAATTAAAAGTATAAGGTTTACTTAATATTTATATTAGTAGATTACTGTGATAAAATATAATAAATATTTTTAAGTAATGGTTAGGAGAAGTTGTATGAATGATAGAGTGAAAAAAATAGAAACTTCAGGCATAAGAAAATTTCATAATAAGGTCGCTAAAATTCCAGGGGCCATATCATTAACTCTAGGCCAGCCTGATTTTAAAACTCCAACTGTAATAAAGGAAGCAATGATAAAAGCTATATATGATGATAAGAATGGATATACTTCCAATGAAGGTATAGAACCACTTAGAGAAGAAATCTCAAACTATTTAAAAAAGAAAAACATAAATTTTAGTAAGGATGAGATATGTGTAACTGCTGGAGGAAGCGAGGCTTTGTACAGTGTGTTCCAAGGGCTTTTTAATAGTGGTGACAAGATCCTTATTCCTAATCCTGCATTTCCTGCTTATAAAGCTATAGCAGATATCTTGGGACTTAATGTAATAGAATACGACTTAAATGAAGAATTCATGATAGATATAAATAAACTTAAGGAATTACTAAAGGAAAATCAAATAAAAGGATTAATGCTATCCTATCCTTCAAATCCTACGGGAGCCATACTTACGGAAAAACTTAAAAAAGATTTATATGACTTATTAAAAGATGAAGATATCTACATAATAAGCGATGAGATCTATGCAGAATTGATTTATGAAAATGAATATTTGTCCTTGGCTCAATATGAAGATATTCTAGATAAAATCATATATGTAAGCGGATTTTCTAAGATGTTCTCCATGACAGGGCTAAGGCTTGGATACGTATGTGCTAAAAGAAAGCTGCTTGATTCTATTTCTAAGGTTCATCAATATAATGTATCTTGTGCTCCATCAATAGTTCAATGGGGCGCTTTTGAAGGACTTAGAAGTGCTATGGATGATGTGACAATAATGAGAGAGGGGTTTAAGGAAAGAAGAGATTATTGTTATAATAGACTTAAAAGTATGGGACTAGAGTGCATATTGCCTTTAGGTGCTTTTTATATTTTCCCTTCTATAGAAAAGTTTAACCTTTCTAGTGAGGAGTTCTGTAGCGATTTATTAAACAAGGAGAAAATTGCTTGCGTACCAGGAAGTGCTTTTGGAAACAGGGGAGATTACAATATAAGGATTTCATATTGTTATAGTATGGAAGAACTTGAAAAGGCCTTAGATGGACTTGAAAGATGGATAAGAGATAAGAGATAAAAATACAGGGAGTATTAATGCTCCCTGTATTTTTTAGATATTATTTAAGTTTATCATGTCATCCATGTTGTATAATCCGGATTTTTTATCTTTCATAAATATAGCGGCTTTTAAGGCACCTTGAGCAAAAACTTCCCTAGATATAGCTTTGTGAGTAAATTCTAATACTTCGCCAGCACCAGCAAAAATAACTTCATGATCCCCAACTATGTTTCCGCCACGTATAGCGTGAAGTCCTATTTCTCCCTTAGAACGTTTAGAAGAACCTTCTCTTCCATATATATATGGAGGCTCGCTATCTAAGGAATCTTTTATGACATCAGCAAGAAGAATTGCTGTACCACTAGGAGCATCAACCTTTTGATTATGATGCTTTTCTATTATTTCTATATCAAAATCCTTATAAAGATAAGGGGATACTTTCTTTAAAACAGCACTTAATACATTTATGCCTATGCTCATATTGGCAGATCTGAAGATAGAAATCTCTTTTGCAGATTCATCTATAAATTTCAGTTGTTCTTCTGAAAATCCAGTACTGCATACTATAATTGAGGAATTATTTTTTTTGCAGTAGTCAATCAAATCATATATAGCATCAGCACGGGAAAAATCAATTATCACATCTACAGGAACTGTACAATCTTTAAGACATTGAAATACAGGATACTTATCAAGCTGCTGTCCTGATTTATCTACTCCTGCAACTATTTCTATATTAGAAAAACTTTTGGCTGAGGAAGTGACTACCTTTCCCATCTTCCCATTACAGCCGTTTAATAAAACTCTTATCATTTTGTCCTCCTATAATAAGTTTAGCTTTTTAAGCTCACTTTTTAGTGTATTTAAATTATCGTCGCTCATGTCACAAAGTGGAAGTCTTAAATCTCCTACATTCATATTAAGAAGATTTAAAGCAGTCTTTACTGGAATAGGGTTGGTTTCAATAAATAAAGCATCACATAAAGGAAGTAGCTTTATTTGAAGATCTAAAGACTCTTTAGTTTTTCCTTCTAAATATAGAGAAACTATGTCGTGGGTTTCTTTAGGGCAGACATTTGCCAAAACAGAAATAACACCAATTCCTCCTACAGATAATATAGGTACGATTTGATCATCATTTCCAGAGTAAATATCGATTTTATCATTACAAAGAGCTTTCATCTTAAGGATTTGAGATAAATCTCCAGAAGCTTCTTTTATGGCCTTTATATTTGAAAGTTTACATAATTCCACAAGGGTTTTTGGAGTAATGTTCATTCCTGTTCTGGAAGGAACGTTGTACAATATTATAGGTATATTTACAGCATCATTTATGGATTTAAAGTGAGCAATAAGACCCTTTTGAGTTGTTTTGTTATAGTATGGAGTTATAACAAGCAAAGAATCAACTCCAATGCTTTCAGCCCACTTACTCATTTCTATAGAAGATTTAGTGTTGTTGCTTCCAGTACCAGCAATTACAGGTATTCTCTTATTTACCTTTTTAACTGTATACTCTATAGTTTCTTTTCTTTCGCTTTCACTCATTGTAGAAGCTTCCCCTGTAGTTCCACATATTATTATGGCATCAGTTTTGTTTTCTATATGCCATTCTAGTAATTCGCCAAGTTTATCAAAGTCTACACCGGATTCATTAAATGGAGTTATCAGTGCGACACCAGATCCTTTAAATATTGACATAAGAATACCTCCTAAAGTTTTTATTATATTATATATTTTATATTATTATATAATTCATAAAGACAAAAATATATATAAATATAAAATATTATTAGTAAAATGAATAAATTCCCCTTGAAAGTGAAAACTATTAAAAAATCAATTTGTAAATCAGGGGGTATAATTTATGGGAAAGACTCCACTAAAAAAAGTTATAAAAGCGAAGTTAAAATCAAATAAAGAATTAACACCAGCTGAGGTTTTAAGAGAAAAATTAAAGTATGAAATAGCAGGAGAATTAGGCCTTAGTGAAAAAGTAGATGAATTTGGATGGGGAGGACTTACAGCAGAAGAAACAGGCCGTATAGGTGGACTTATGACAAAGAGAAAGAAAGCTCTTCATCTCCCAAGCAATAATGAAATTTTAGAGAATATGGGAAAGCGTAGTTGACGTGAAAGCCAAAAATATATAAGATAAATTAGTAGAATAAAGAGCTTTGTTTAATGCATGTTAAAGGGGGATAAGATGGATAGTTACAAAAGGTTATCTAAAATATATGATACTCTCATATATGAGGACATAGATTATGATAAAATCAGCAGCAAAATCTTAAGCTTATGTAAGGAATTTAATATAGATTATAAAAATTACTTGGACTTAGCTTGCGGTACAGGAACTTTGTCAGCAAAAATAAGTCCAGCATTTAAAAAATCCTTTTTAGTTGATATGTCTGAAGATATGCTTATGGAAGCCTATGAAAAGCTAAGGAGTAATAGAGTAAATGCCACCATAGTATGTCAAGATATGAGCGAACTAAATATAAATAGCAAATTTAATTTAATTACCTGTTCCTTAGATTCAACTAATTATATAGTAGAGGAAGAAAATCTTAAAAATTATTTTAAAGGAGTTTCTTCTCACTTAGAGCCGGAAGGCATTTTTGTATTTGATATAAATTCTTATTATAAGCTTAGCAAGGTTTTAGGTAACAATACCTATAGCTATGATGAAGAGGATATATTTTATTCTTGGGACAATTATTTTGAAGAAGATACCCTATATATGAACTTAGTTTTTTTTGTTAAAAGCGGAGAACTTTACGAAAGATTTGATGAGGAACATATAGAAAAAGCCTACAAGACGGAGCACCTGGATGAGGTGCTTGACGAATGTGGTCTCAAAGTTGTTGAAAAAGTTGATAACTATGGAGAAGAAAAGATAACAGATTTGACAGAAAGAATAACTTATATAGTTAAGAAGAAGTAAGGAGGATTTAGAGTGAAAGATACACTTATTAAAGCAACTGCTTTAGATGGAATGGTTAGAATAATTGGAGTAAATAGCACAAATCTTGTGAGTATAGGAACTAAAAAGCATAACTGCAGTCCTACAGCAAGTGCTGCTCTTGGAAGGTCATTAACAGCTGGTGCTATTTTAGGATCTATGCTTAAAGGTTCTAAAGATACTGTGACTCTTCAAATTAATGGAGGCGGTGAAGCAAAGGGTGTAGTAGTAACTGCTTATAGCAATGGAAGGGTTAAAGGTTACATCGGAAATCCTAATGTAGACCTTCCTTTAAATGAAAAAGGAAAGCTAGATGTAGGAGGAGCCATAGGAAAAGACGGGTCTTTATATGTTATTAGGGATATGGGACTTAAAGAACCATATGTAGGACAAGTACCTATATTTACAGGAGAAATAGCAGAAGATTTAGCCTATTACTTTACAGTGTCAGAGCAGACTCCATCAGCAGTGGCATTAGGAGTTTTAGTAGACACAGATTTGTCTATTAAGGCATCAGGAGGTTTTGTTATTCAAATGCTTCCAGGAGCAGATGACCTTTTGGCTGATACAATAACATACAGACTTGAAGAAATACCATCTGTTACAGAAATGATGGTAAAAGGAATGGATATAAAGGATATCTTAGAATACATATTTGAAGATATGGATTTAAAGATATTAGAAGAAAATGAACCTTTTTATAAGTGCGATTGTTCAAAAGAGAAGGTTGAGAGAGCTCTTATTAGCATAGGAGAAAAAGACTTACAGGATTTATATGATGATAAAAAAAGTGAAGAACTCGTATGCAATTTCTGCAACAAAAAATATGTGTTTACTCATGAAGATATAGGAAATATATTAAAATCAAAACAAAATAGTAAAAATAATATTGACAATGAGTAAAATGCATTATATAATTTAAAAGGAAGTGGCCTAGTGGCTCAGTTGGTTAGAGTGCCGGCCTGTCACGCCGGAGGTCGAGGGTTCGAGTCCCTTCTAGGTCGCCACTTTTGGCTGGATAGCTCAGTCGGTAGAGCAGAGGACTGAAAATCCTCGTGTCCCTGGTTCGATTCCTGGTCCAGCCACCATTTTTATGCGGGAGTGGCTCAGTGGTAGAGCGTCACCTTGCCAAGGTGAACGTCGCGAGTTCGAATCTCGTCTTCCGCTCCAAAAGCATCGATTTTATCGATGCTTTTTTTATATGAATTTAAAATCCCTGTGATAAATCTTTATCACGGGGATTTTAACGTTAAAATATAGAAAGTATGCTTCCTCTATCAATCAAAGGTCCTTTTCTAAGGTATAAAGGATGTACATTATGTTTTTTTAAAAAATTCAATACTTCTTCTCCATACTTATAATGAGAAAGATCTCCGAAAAAAGCTAAAGTTGATTTATCTATAAGACCGCAGGTGCCGCCGATAAAACCGTAATCAAGACCTGGAAGTAGTATATCTCCAGGAGGAAGAAATAGAATATCTATATCTGTTGGGTTTAAAGCATCTCTTATAGAAGTGTCACTTGTAATTATAGCGTTATCACTTACTATAGCAGTAGAACATTTTGTGTAACCTTGATTTGTATTTATTAATCTTTTAGCTTTTACAAGATCTAAAAGATTTTTATCTGTAAAGTTTAGTTTGTGTATGAAATAATCGCCTATATTTAAAGCGTTTAGCATTATATCGTAGGGATAATTACATTGAAGACTAGCTGAAGATTTAAAAACTTTAATATTTAAAGCTCTTAGTTCATCTATGAGACTTTCTGGAAAATGCTTATGGACTATTACTGAATTTTTATTAATTATATGAAGTTGAATATCAGGGTGACAACTTATAGCCTCATATAAATTTTTCTCTTTAGGGCAAAAAATAAGGTGTACATTTCTTCTTCTTAATTCATATAATTCCTCATGTTCTAATCTAGAATCTACAAAAGATATAGTCAAAATAAAACCTCCCTTCATTATTGATTTTATAATTATAGACGGTGTTTAGCAAGGAATTAGGTGGAAAAACTATTGTGTATTGTCGAGAATTGTTATTATTTTTTTGTATATCCATCTCGTTAAAACACATACTATGATTAAGAAGGGAGTGAGAAAAGATGCTTCTTCTAAAGATCGTATACGAAGGTGATTCTATAGTTGTAGATGAGTTGCAAGAGCTTAAGAGTTATTACAAAGATAAGAATATAGTATTAGGAATATGTGAAAGCATAGATGAGAATACTCACTTCATAAAAATACTTTGTGATGATAATATATACAGCGACAAATTAAAATCTGCTATCCAATTAAGGGTAAGTAGCATTTTGTATAAAATAGTGGTGAATATATTCAAAAACAAAGAATTATATGAAATTTTGACAGACAGCTATTTCTTCTTGAGAAGTGATGAAATTCCTGAATTAAGCGATAAAATAATAAAAGGTTTAAATGGGGATGAAAGCATAAAGGACGAAACTTCTATATACTGTTTAAACAGACGAAACAACATAGTAGAAAAGATTAAAGTGTGTATAGAAGAAAATGATGAAATAAATATAGATGGATTTGTAACATTTAGAATGAAAGAGCTTTTAAGTGATTTTCAAAGTATAGTAGATAAAATTGTAGAGACCTATTTAGTTGAAAAAGAGTATAATGAATTTGTGAAACTTTTAAAGTATTTCGTTGAAGTCCAAGAAAGCAAAATAGAAGAACTCAATATAATAATTGATTCCTCAGGTTCCTATCGTCTTGAAAATAAAGAAGGAAAAGATATAATGGATGAGTTTGTAAATGAATTATTAGATTGTAAAATGGGTTCTACAATAAATGTAGAGGATATTATAATTAGTGGACTTATAACTAATTCACCTGAGAAAATAATAATTCATGGAGCCGAGAATTCCTCCAACAAAGAATTAATTGAAACTATAAAAAATGTATTTCAAGATAGAGTGATAATATGTAGCGGATGTAGTCGTTGCATAAAAAGTAAAATAAAAATGTAATATGGGGTTGACATTGGAAAAATCCAATGCTATAATTATTTTTGTCAAGTAGAGACTATCGTTTCTCACCTTACGGCATGCTTAGTAAGGTACCTAGCTTTAGAAAGTAATTTTGTTAGGATAATGAGGGCGGTATAATACCGCCCTTTTTATATATTTACATCATGCATTTTATGTATTATGCGGAGGTGAAAAAATATTAATAATAAAGGTTATACCATCAATGAGGATATAAGAGAAAGAGAAGTTAGAGTTATAGCCAACGATAATGAACAGTTAGGAATTTTACCAACTAAAGAAGCTTTAAAAATGGCTGAAGAAAAAGAACTTGACTTAGTTATGATATCTCCAGGTGCAAAACCACCAGTTTGTAAGATTATGGACTATGGAAAGTTCATATATGAGCAAGCTAAAAGGGAAAAAGAAGCAAGAAAAAAACAAAAAGTTGTGAACATTAAAGAAATAAGATTTAGCCCAACTATAGAGGAACATGATGTCGCTATAAAGGCTAATAATGCCAAAAAGTTTTTGGAAGACGGAGATAAAGTAAAAGTAACAGTTAGATTCAGAGGTAGAGAAGCTGATTATTCACATGTTGGAATAAAAATTCTAGATAATTTTGTTTCAAAATTGGATGGAGCAGGAGTGGTTGAAAAACCAGCTAAATTAGAGGGAAGAAATATGATACTAATTTTAGCTCCAAAGAAATAACAAGAGCTTGGGAGGAGGATTTTAATTATGCCAAAAATGAAAACTCATAGAGGTGCAGCAAAAAGATTCAAGAAAACAGGAACAGGAAAGTTAAAGAGAGCAAAGGCTTTCAAGAGCCATATCTTAACTAAGAAGACTTCTAAGAGAAAGAGAAATCTTAGAAAGACTGGATATGTTTCAGTATCACAAGAAAAAGTATACAAGAAGTTATTACCATATATTTAAGAGTAATACTAAAATAGGAGGTTAGCGAAATGGCAAGAGTTAAGAGAGCGTTGAATGCACGTAAGAATCATAAAAAGGTTTTAAAACTTGCAAAAGGATACTATGGTGGAAAAAGCAAGTTATTCAAGACTGCTAATGAAAGTGTTATAAGAGCATTAAGAAATGCATATGTAGGAAGAAAATTAAAAAAGAGAGATTTCAGAAAGCTTTGGATAGCAAGAATAAATGCTGGAACAAGAATGAACGGATTATCTTATTCAAAGTTCATGAATGGAATAAAATTAGCTGGAATAGATATGAACAGAAAAATGTTATCTGAGATAGCTATAAATGACCCAAAAGCATTTGCTGAATTAGTAGAAATCGCGAAAAAGCAAATAGAAGCTTAATATAAGAAAATGCGGCATATGTCGCATTTTTTGCATTAATATGAATAATATAATAGATACTATATTAAGATATATATAATATCACTAAATTTATGGGGTGATTAGAATGCAAGTGAGGGTAAATAGAAAGCTTAAACTTAATGCAGTTCAAGTGCTAGTAATTGGATTTGCATTAGTAATCTTAACTGGAGCGCTACTACTTACATTACCAATTTCATCAGCTAATGGAACACCGACAAGCTTTATAGATAGCTTATTTACGGCAACATCAGCTACGTGTATAACAGGATTAGTAACCTTAGATACGGCTACTCATTGGAGTACTTTTGGAAAGGTTGTTATAATAACGCTGATTCAAGTAGGAGGTTTAGGGTTTATGGCCTTTACAACTTTATTTGCTTTGATTTTAGGTAAAAAGATTACTTTAAAACAAAGGCTTATAATGCAAGAAGCTATGAATACTTTTAGCATTCAGGGACTAGTTAGTATGATGAGGTATATTCTCATTTTTACATTTTCCGTAGAATTCATAGGAGCCATGCTTTTATCCACTCAATTTATACCTATGTTTGGACTTGGTAAAGGAATAGTCTATAGCTTTTTCCACTCCATATCTGCATTTTGTAATGCTGGCTTTGATTTGATGGGGAATTTCTCTAGCTTAACTGGATTATATGATAATTCCGTAATTATTTTAACTATAGGTTCTCTTATAGTTGTTGGAGGCGTGGGATTTTCAGTATGGGTGGATATCTACAAGAATAAAGATCTTAAAAAGTTATCACTACATTCAAAGTTAGTTCTTTCCATGACTACAATTTTGATAGTTGGTGGAGCTATACTAATGTTTGTTTTTGAATTTAACAATCCGAATACTATGGGGCCTATGGGAGTAAAGGATAAGATGTTGTCGTCGTTATTTGCATCCATAACTCCTAGAACTGCAGGATTCAACTCTATTTCTACTTCTGATATGACTTTGGCTGGTAGAAGTTTAACTATACTTCTCATGTTTGTGGGAGCATCACCTGGATCAACTGGTGGTGGAATTAAAACATCTACAGCAGGAATATTGCTTATGACTGTTATTTGTGTTATAAGAGGAAGAGAGGATACTGAAATCTTTAAGAGAAGAATAAATAAAGATTTAGTATACAAAGCTTTTACTATAGTCACATTAAGCCTTGGAATTGTAATAGGTGTTACAATGATACTATCAATAACTGAAGTTGGAGCATCTTTGGAATACTTAATATATGAGGTTGTATCAGCATTTGGAACTGTTGGATTAACTTTAGGTTTAACTCCTAGTCTTACAACAATAGGAAAAGTTATGTTAGCATTAACTATGTATTGTGGAAGAGTTGGACCTATGACTTTATTTTTAGCTTTGACAAATAGAAAGAAAAATAGAGGTATAAGATACCCTGAAGATAAAATATTAGTGGGATAGGAGTGCTTAGTTATGAATAATAAGCAATTTGTTGTTATTGGATTAGGTAGATTTGGGTCTTCTGTAGCAAAGACACTCTATGAATCAGGACATGATGTTTTAGCAATCGACAAAGATGAGGACCTTGTTCAAGAAATTTCTGACAGCGTAACTCATGCTGTCCAAATGGATGCTACTGATGAAAATGCTTTAAGAACGTTAGGATTAAGGAACTTTGATGTTGCCGTTATCACAATAGGTTCTAGTATACAAGCAAGTGTCATGGTTACTCTTATAGTAAAGGAACTAGGAGTAAAACATATAATTGCCAAGGGAAATAGTGAGATTCACGCAAAGGTACTTTATAAAATAGGCGCTGACAGAGTAGTTCTTCCTGAAAAAGATATGGGAGTAAGAGTTGCTCATAATTTAGTATCATCCAATATATTAGATTATATAGAGCTTTCTCCTGATTATAGCATAATAGAAATAGAAGTACCAAATACATGGGTTGGCAAGACCTTAAGAGACTTAAATGTGAGAGCAACTTTTGGTATAAATATAATGGCCATAAGAAAAGCTGATGATGTTGTAAACATATCACCTAATGCAGATGATGTCATCGAAGAAGCTGACATACTAATAGCTATAGGTGGAAGCGATGAATTAAGTAAACTTGAAAATATTATATCTAGATAGAGGTGACCCTTTGTTTAAAGAGATTCAAAGTAAAGACAACGGGCTTATAAAAAGCATAAAAAAATACAAAGAAAAGAAATATAGAAATATTGATGGCAAATTTATAGTTGAAGGCATAAAACTTATAGAAGAAGCTATGAGAGCCCATTGGAATATAGATTATATTTTCTTTGATGAAAGAGAAGCTGAAAAAGCAGAGATTTTAAAAGATGCTTGTGAAACTAATACTGAAATAATAAAGGTATCAAAGGATATAATTAAAATTCTATCATCTACTGAAAATCCTCAAGGGATTTTAGCTGTTGTTGAAAAGAAGAGTCCGGAAATTTTAATTCAAGAAGGATTCTATATTCTTATTGATAAGGTGCAAGATCCTGGAAACATGGGAACAATCATAAGATCAGCTCATGGCAGCGGTGCAAAAGGCATAATATTAACAAAAGGCACTGTTGATATATACAATGACAAAGTATTAAGAAGCACTATGGGCTCTATGTTTCATATACCTATATTTGAAGAATCAAAGGATATAGTAGACGCTTTAAAGGAAAAAGATTATAGATTTCTAGTGAGCTCACTTCAAACGGATAAGAACTTTTATGAGGAGAACCTCAAAGGGAATATAGTTATCTGTGTAGGAAATGAAGGCAACGGTGTAAGTGATGAAATTTATAAGCTGGCTGATATAAAAGTTAAAATACCCATGCCAGGAGGAGCTGAATCGCTGAATGTTTCAGTGGCTTCATCTATAATGATGTTTGAGATAGTTCGTCAAAATTTATCATAGGTATTGAAATTTATAATAAATCTATGTATAATGACTTTAAATGAATATTACAATAACAGTGATGAAGAGAGTAGATAAGATTATCTTTTTCAGGGAGAAAAAATCATAGACTGAAAGTTTTTTTATGAGATATTTTATTGAAGTTCACTTCGGAGTTCTAAGGATGAAATTAATAGTAGTTCTTAGCGGTTTATACCGTTATTTATGTCTAGAGAGAATTTTTAAAAAATTAACTAGGGTGGTACCGCGGAGTAAGTTCGTCCCTTTATTGGGATGGACTTTTTTATTTGCAAAAAAGTTTCACTTTACAATATGAAAGGAGTAGTAAAAATGAAACAACAATTAGAAAACATAAAAATCAATGCATTAAAAGCAATTGAAGAAGTAAAAAACAGCAATGAATTAGAAAATATTAGAGTTAAGTATCTAGGTAAAAAAGGTGAATTAACTGCAATATTAAGAGGTATGGGTGCTTTATCAAAAGAGGAAAGACCTGTCATAGGTAAAGTTGCTAATGAAGTAAGAGAAGCAATTGAAGCCTCTATTGAAAAGAGCATATCTGATATAAAGAGCAAAGAGAAGGCACTTAAACTTCAAAATGAAATTATAGACATTTCTCTTCCAGGAAAGAAACCGTTAATAGGAAAGAGACATCCATTAGAACTTACTTTAAATAGGATGAAGGAAATATTCATAGAAATGGGATTTTCTATTGAAGAGGGACCAGAAGTTGAACTTGATCATTATAACTTTGAAGCTTTAAATATACCTAAGAACCATCCAGCTAGAAGCGAACAAGATACTTTCTATATAAATGATGATGTAGTTTTAAGAACTCAAACTTCTCCAGTACAGGCGAGAGTTATGGAAAAGCAGACTCCACCTATAAAGATGATATCACCAGGAAAAGTTTATAGAAGTGATGCTGTTGATGCTACACACTCACCTATATTCTATCAAATGGAAGGACTTGTAATAGATAAAGGAGTAACTTTTGCAGATCTTAAAGGAACTCTTGAACTATTTGCAAAGAAAATGTTTGGAGATCACGTAAAGACTAAATTTAGACCGCATCACTTCCCATTTACAGAGCCTTCTGCGGAAATGGATGCTACATGTTTTGTATGTAATGGTGAAGGATGTAGAGTATGTAAGGGAAGTGGATGGATAGAATTTATAGGATGCGGAATGGTGCACCCACAAGTTCTTAAAAATTGTGGAATTGATCCAGAAGTATATTCAGGATTTGCATTTGGATTCGGAGTTGATAGAATAACAATGCTTAACTATGAAATAGATGATATAAGACAATTATATGAAAGTGATATGAGATTTTTAAACCAATTCTAGGAGGTAAAGTGATATGAAAATACCAGTTCAATGGTTGAAAGACTATGTAGATATTAATATAGATGCAAAAGAATTAGCAGACAGACTTACTCTTTCTGGTTCTAACATGGAAGAGATAATAACTTCAGGAGATGACATACAGAATGTTGTCACTGGAAGACTAGAAAGTATAGAGCAGCATCCAGATGCAGATAAGCTTGTTATATGTCAGCTTAATGTAGGAAGCGAAGAACAAATTCAAATCGTTACTGGAGCAAACAACATGAAAGTTAATGATGTAGTACCAGTAGCATTACATGGAGCTGTACTTCCAAATGGATTAAAAATAAAAAAGGGCAAATTAAGAGGAATAGTTTCAAATGGAATGATGTGTTCTGAAGAAGAGCTTGGAATAGCTACAGAAGAAGCTGTTCATGGACTTATGATACTACCTTGTGATACACCTTTAGGAAAGGACATCAAAGAAGTTCTAGGTTTAAATAAATCTACTATAGATTTTGATATAACATCAAATAGACCAGATTGTTTATCTATGGTAGGTATGGCAAGAGAAACTGCAGCTACACTAGGAACATCTTATAGAATGCCTAAGATGACTTTCAGTGCTAAAAGCGAGGAAAATATAAATGACTTACTAAAGGTAGAAGTTAAAGATGAACTTTGCAAAAGGTATATGGCAAGGGGAGTTAAAAATGTAAAAATAGCTCCTTCACCAGCTTGGATGCAAGAGAGACTTTTAGATGCAGGAGTTCGTCCAATAAATAATATAGTTGACATAACTAACTTTGTAATGCTTGAAATCGGGCAGCCTATGCATGCTTTTGACAAGAGAGAAATAAGCTCTAATACTATAATAGTTGAAAGAGCAAAAGATGGTGAAAAGTTCACTACTTTAGATGAAATTGAAAGAACCTTAGATAATGAAGTGTTGACTATAAGAGATGGCGAAAAAGCTATAGCTTTAGCTGGAATAATGGGTGGATTAAACTCAGAAATTCAAGAAGATACAACAGAAGTTATCTTTGAGAGTGCTAATTTTGAAGGCGTAAATATAAGAGTAAATTCTAAGAGATTAGGAATTAGAACTGAATCTTCAGCAAGATTTGAAAAAGAAATAGATCCTAATTTAGCTGCTTTAGCTATAGATAGAGCTTGTGCTTTAGTGGAAGAACTAAATGCAGGTGAAATCATGAATGGAACTATAGATATCTACAATGACATAAAAGAAGAAGGTCATATGGAAGTAGACTCTAAATGGGTAAATAAGTTCTTGGGAACAGATATATCTGCAGGGGACATGAAAGAGTATTTAGATAGACTAGACTTAAAGACAGTTGTAGATAATGATACTTTAAAAGTAACTGTACCTACTTTTAGAATAGATATAGCTATAAGAGAAGACATAGCAGAAGAAATAGCAAGGATATATGGATATGATAACATACCTACTACCATATCAACTGCTATAGGAATGAGAGATGGAAAGAGTCCAAAGCAAAAATTAGAGGATAAAGTTATAGAAGCTCTTTTAGGTCTTGGAATTAATCAATCCATCAGCTACTCATTTGTAAGTCCAAAAATATTTGATAAATTAAATCTTCCATCAGATAGTACTTTAAGAAACGTTGTAACTATAAAAAATCCACTTGGAGAAGATTACAGCATAATGAGAACTACTACAATAGCTTCTATGATGGAAAACCTAGCTAGAAACTATTCAAGAAGTAACGAAATGGCTAGACTTTTTGAAATAGGTAAAGTTTACATTCCAAGAGAAGGAAAGAAACTTCCTGATGAAATAAATACTTTAACTATAGGTATGTATGGAAATGTAGATTACTTAGATATAAAAGGTGTTGTGGAAAGAATAGTTGAAGTTCTAGGGGTAGAGGATTCTACATACTCAAGACAACAAGACTTTGTTACTTATCATCCAGGAAAGGCAGCAGATTTATATATAAAAAATACTCATGGAGGAATTCTTGGGGAAATACATCCAGAAGTATCTGAAAAATATGGAATAGATGTTCCTTGCTATATTGCAGAGCTTAACTTAGATGTATTATTTGAAAGAGCTGTTTTAAAGAAATCAGCTAAACCTCTTCCTAAATTCCCAGCTGTAACTAGAGACATCGCTATACTAGTTGATGATGAAGTTTTAGTTCAGACAATAGAAAATACAATAAGAAAACAAGGCGGAAGAATGGTTGAGAATGTAAACCTATTTGACGTGTACAAAGGAAAACAAGTTCCAGAAGGTAAAAAGAGTGTTGCATATGCAATAGTTTATAGAGATGACGCTAAGACGTTAACAGATAAAGACGTAAATAAAGTTCATGATAAGATTTTAAGAGCTTTAGAGCATACTCTTGGAGCGGAACTAAGATAATCTCTTTTAATAATAATATTTCATAAGTAGAAAATATATGCTAAAATATAATTAACTTTAGCATATATTTTTCTAAATTAGGATATTAAGAGGGTGTTTTCATGAATGTGGTAACAGTTAAGATAAATGGCATGGAATACAATTTAAAAGGTGAAGAATCCATAGAGTATTTAACTGAAGTTGCAAACTATGTAGATAGAAAAGTAAATTCTATAATAGATAACAATAAAAAGTTAAGTACTTCATCAGCGGCTATGCTTGCAGCTATGAATGCTGTTGATGATATGTATAAAGCAAAAGAAGAACTTAATCAAGTAAAAAAACAATTGGAATTAGTTAAAGGACAAGCGGCTCATTTGGAGAGTTATAATGAAAATCTAAAGAAAACAGTAAGCAGTTTGGAAAAAGCCTTACAAGAAAAAACTGATGAAAATGAAAAGTTTAAAGAGGAAAATAAGGTGCTTGTAGAAAAATTCTCAATATGTTCTGTAGAAGAACTTGAAAAAAAGCTAGAAAAATCTGAAGAACAGATAACTGTCTTGAAGGATCAATGTAAAGAATATATGACTAAAAACAAAGAGCTTCTAAAAGAAAATAAAGAGATAAAATTTGATTTGCAAAGCTACAAGTATAAGCTTATCGACACTAAAAATAAGCTTTTAGACAGTGAAATCAACAACTTGAAGATTAAAAAAAGTAAAAATCCTTTAGTTGGTAAAAGGCCTTAAGAATTTATCTTAGGGTCTTTTATGATGTAAGAAAACAACTATATTTATAGCTATTAATGAATTTTTCTCTAGTTTAAGGTATAATATTATAGACAAAATGAAACTTTCACATATTAGGAGAGATAAAATATGAAAAATATAGAGTTATTAGCGCCAGCAGGAACTGTGGAAAGTTTATATGCTGCTATAAATAATGGAGCAGATGCCATATACATGGGAGGAACAAAGTTTTCAGCAAGAGCCTATGCATCTAATTTTACAAATGAAGATCTAAAAAATGTAGTCAAATATGCACATTTGTATGGTGTAAAAATATTTATAGCTGTAAATACTTTGATAAAAGAAAATGAACTAAATGAAGCCATTCAATATATTGATTTTCTTTATTCTGTAGGGGTAGACGCCTTGATAGTCCAGGATTTTGGAATGGCAAAAATTTTAAGAGATAGATATAAGGATTTTGAAATTCATAGCTCAACTCAAATGACAATTCACAATGGAGAAGGAGCTAAATTTTTGAAATCTCAAGGATTTCATAGAATCGTTTTGGCAAGAGAACTTAGCCTTAAAGAGATAAAGCATATTTCTTCGGATTTAGATATAGAAACAGAAATATTCGTTCACGGAGCGCTTTGCATATGCTATTCAGGTCAGTGTTTAATGAGTTCCATGATTGGAGGAAGAAGCGGTAATAGAGGAAGATGTGCTCAACCTTGTAGACTTCCTTATGAAATGATAAATACAAAGGATGGAACCAGCAAAAAAGCGTATATATTAAGTCCTAAGGATATGTGCAATATAGACAACGTAGATGATTTAATTAAAACGGGAACCTCTTCTCTTAAAATAGAAGGACGTATGAAAAGACCTGAATATGTTGCAGGTGTAGTTAAAAGCTATAGAGAAGCTATAGATTCCTACTATAACAAAGAAGCTTTTGATTCAAAGAGGGATGAAAAAGTTTTACTTCAATTATTTAATAGAGAAGGATTTTCGAAAGCTTATCTTTATGGAAATAAAGGTAAGGATATGATGTCTTACAATTTTCCCAAAAATACAGGTGTGTATTTAGGAAAGGCTGAAAGTGATGGAAGCTTAGTTATAGATTCAGATATAACTTTAGGGGATGGCATAAGATTTGGAGATAAAGGCTTTACCTTATCTAAAATATTATTAAATAATAAAGAGGTAAAGCATGCTAGCAAGGGAGATAAGGTGATGCTATATCCTAAAACTTATAAAAAGGGTGACGTGCTTTATAAAACTTTAGATAGCCACCTTATGAAAAGTTATGAGCCCTTTTGCAGACCTTTTGAAAGAAAGATTCCACTAGAGTGTTCTGTAATCTTTAAAGTAAATGAAGAAATAGAGCTTAAATTTCAATATGAAGAAAAAGAATTTGTAGTAAAAGGTACTAGAGTTGAAGTTCCCAAAACAAAGGCTATAAGTAAAGAGCGAATTGAAGAAGCTTTAGGAAAATGTAATGATACACCGTTTAAATTTGAGAAATTTGATTTTCAGTGCTATGAAGAGGGTTTTATTCCTATATCATCTTTAAACAATCTTAGGAGAATGGCTATAGAAAATCTAGAAAACTATATAGAAGAAAAGTGTAAAAAAAGAAAAGTGCAATTTCAAGAAGAAGTCATAAGAAATAGAGCAAAGTCAGATGTTCCTAAATATATGGCGGTTATATGCACAAAGGGTCAGCTAAAAGCAGCTTTAGAGGAGAATGTAGAATCAGTTGCTTTAGATATCTTCTCAAGAGTTTATGATTCCTTAGATGAAA
>JALEZF010000045.1 GCA_022773025.1 Clostridium sp.
AATTTCCTTGGCTAGCTTTACTGCCTGAACTTTATAATCTTGGTCATAACGTTTTCGTGCCATGATAAGCACCTCCTTATTCTCTTAATTATATTTTGTATTATACGAGAATAAGGTGTCAACTTTATTTATACAACATCAATACAGTTGTATCTACCCCTAGCTTTTTGAAGACTTCTCTGTTTTTAGGGTTGTTAATTCTAGCTATTGTTTTCTTTATGGCGAAGCTTTGTTTTGCCATCTGACATATTATAAGATTTTCTTCATCTTTTCCTGTAACTGCAGCAACTACGTCTGATTTCCATTCAATAGCTTCAGATAATTCATCTAGATTGGAACCATCTCCATGAATCACATCAATATTTAAATCATTGGCGATTTTATTGCAGATGTCAGCATCTTTTTCAATCAATATGACTTCATATTCCTTTTCAAGAAGACTTTTCACTAGATAATATCCAACTTTTCCGCCACCAACAATTACTGCACGCATAAATATTTCTCCTTTACTAAATTAATCCAAAGGCTGTTAGGACTTATTCCTTCAACGCCAAGGGTCTCATATATATAAGCCCTTTCAGGGTTACATATCCTTGCTAGAACTGTAGGCACATTAAAAAGTTTTTTTGCTATTTGACATGCCATTAAATTTATATTGTCATCGGGAGTGAGAGCTAGAAATAGGTCAGCATCTTTAATGCCGGCTTCAATTAATACGTCAGTATCTATCTCTACTCCACGGAGTCTAGAACCATTAAAGCCGCTGTCGAGGATATCTAGATTTTCAGAATGCCTGTCCACAACTGACACGTCATGGTCTGTTTTGGCAAGGGTTAGTGCAAGTTCGCTGCCTAGTCTTCCGCAGCCTACAATTAAGATGTACATAAAGAATTCGCTCCTTCTAAATAATCTTTTATTATTTCAGATAAATGCACAGGTTTATATTGATAATTTGTAAGTTTTTTCATAATATGAGAATTGAACAACACTATGGCATTTTTTACCGTAGATATATTTTCGCCTAAAACTACATTGAGGCAATCGTCATTGGTCCAAACATAGACATTGTCAATAGTATGCTTATTAACATAGCTTACAACTTCATCAATATTACTTATATCTAATTTGGTGTAAATGACTTTATCACAATGGATACTGATATCCTGTTTTTCTTTTTTATCTATTATAAAAATTGTATTTCCACACTTAGAAAGGTACTGTATCAAACCTTCGGTAAAGTTGTTGTAGCCTATGATTACGTTATACATGATATTCCTCCTTTAAGGGTTTTCTATGATGATATAATCATATATTTTTGGAGGACAAGTATCAAACAGCGAAAAAGGAAGAAGAAAAAATTATCTATAAATTCAATGGCTAAATTTTCAAGATATCATTTTGATTCTTAGATTTTCAACGTAAATCTCAAAAATGGACAAGATATTAAAAAGGGAGTGAAATTAGTGTTTAAAACATTAAAAAGTAAAATGACCATGGTCTGTATCATATTAATCATGCTTATTGCAGTTGTTGGAATAACATCTATATACAACATCACTCTTATCAATGAAGAGATAGAGAGCCTCATGATAAATAATTATAAGAGTATAGATGCGACCTACAATATGATGAACATCATACAAAAACAGAATATTGACATCGATACATACATTTTTGAAAATACACAGGATGGGATTACAAGCTATTACAGTCATGGAAAAGAGTTTAATGATGCTTACTATATAGAAAAGAGTAATGTGACGGAGCCTGAGGAGCTGGCGCATGTTGAGAGAATAGGTAATTTATATAAGGATTATGAAATGAATTTTTCAATATTGCAGGAAAAGATGAATACTGAAGGTGCAAAAGAAGCTAGAAGCTTTTATTACAGTGATATTATGTCAAATTACAACAAGATTATAAGCGAATTAAACAATATAAAGAAGGTCAACGAAGAGGCTATGAATAGGAGTAGACAAAATGCTATAGGTGATGGGGAAAATGCCAGATATATAATTATTATAGTTTCGGCTATAGCTATAATATGTGGATATATGATAACAAACTATCTTATAAATAAAATGCTAAGGCCATTGAATCTTTTAAACAAATCCATAGCTGAAGTAAGGGAAGGAAATATAGGCAATCAAGTACCGGTTACTACAAGAGATGAACTTGGGGATCTGACCATAGAATTTAACAGGATGAATGAAAGGCTTCAGAAGTTTGAAAAAAGTACTATGGGAAAGCTAGTTAAGGAAAAGAATAAATCCATAGCAATAATAAAGAGCATAAAGGAGCCTATTATAGTGCTTGACAAAGATTACAGGATAATCCTCATCAATCAGCAGTGTGAAAGTTTTTTTGACATTAAAGAAAATGTTGCAGTTAACAGGTATTTGTCACAGGTTATAAAGAATGAAAATATATTTGAAGCAGTGTATGAGGTTAGTACAAAGCAAGAAATAGAAAATAAAATAATAAAAATTTTTAAAGAGGAAGAGGAGTACTTCTTTAATATAGCTGTAAATGAGATTGAGGATGAAGAGGCTAAAATCTTTGGATATATAGTTGTGCTTCAAGATATAACTAGGCTTAAAGAGCTAGAGATGATGAAGGGTGAATTTTTGTCTACAATATCTCATGAATTTAAAACATCTCTAACATCAATAATGATTGGAACCAGTCTTTTAGAAAGCGCCAAGATGGGAGTTTTATCAGACAAGCAGAAAAAGGTAGTTGAGACCATAAAAGAGGATGGAGAAAGGCTTAACACCCTTATATCAGAACTTATTACCTTAAGAAAGATGGAATCAAATAAGGAGCTCTACAATTTTAGTCAGTGTAATATGGAAGACGTAATAAAAGCATCCATAACTACGATGAAAAGTTTAGCTGAAGATAAAGAGGTTATTTTAGATTGGGATGTGGAGGAACTGCCTCTTATAAATGGTGACAGAGATAAGCTTGTTTGGGTTATGAATAATATTATATCCAATGCTATAAAAAATTGTAACAAGGATGATGTCATTGCAGTTAGAGGAATAAAGCAAGATAAGAAAATAGCAGTCACTATTACAGATACAGGATGTGGTATGCCAAAAGAACTAACGGATAAAATATTCGACAAATATGTGAGATTAAAAAATGGAGAAGCTATGCCTTTAGGTTTCGGACTAGGACTTTCTATTGCAAAGGAAATCGTAGAAGGACATAGGGGAGAGATATGGTGTACTAGTGATGTGGGAAAGGGAAGCGTATTTACTGTGGTACTTCCAATAGTTTGAGATTTAAACAGGAAATACACCATATAGAAAAGACATATCAAACCCCTACTATTTTAAAAGAGGAGATAGAGTTATGAAGAAAGCATTAGTTGTGGATGATACAAAAAATATAAGGACGCTATTAACTACTTGTTTAGAACTTAATAATTATGAGGTAGATGCTTGCGCTTCAGGTAGCGAAGCCTTAAAGAAATTAGAAGCCAATATTTATGATTTGATATTTATGGATGTAAAAATGCCTGGTATGAGCGGTACGGAACTTTTAAAGGAAATAAGGGAGAGAGGCATTCTCACTAAAGTTATCATGATAACAGCCTTTGCCACAGTTAAAAATGCCATAGAGTGTACCAAACTTGGAGTAGTTGAGTACCTTCACAAACCATTTACCGCAGATAAGATCAATAATGTTTTAGAAAAGCTTGATGAAGAAAGTAGGAATGTTACATCTGTGGAGAGTGCTATTAAAGGAGCCCAAAAGTTCATGGAAAATGAAAGATATGATGAGAGCATAATGTTTTTGAAAAAGGCTCTAGCTGAAGAACCATCAAATTACGAGATATATGAGATGCTGTCTAAATGCTATTTTGCAAAAGGAGATCACATCCTTGGAGAAAAGTTTAAAAGCTGCAAAGAAGTCTTTATCAAGAAATGATGAGAAGACTTAGAGTAAAGAATTATAAAACTTCGGTAAAGTAAAATTTATCGAAGTTTTTTTATATTAAGTTTAAATAAATCAAGGCAATAAATCTAAAAATAGTTATAATAAAGGCTGTTTTTTTGAAGGTTTAGCAAAAAATAAAAATCCATTGTAATTTACATATTACGGATGCATTATATATTCTTGGAATTAATAAATTTGAACGAAAGGACAATGGGTAAATTGTTAAATCACTACAGAAAATTAATATTTTTAAAAGGCAGGGTAAGAGATGAACATTAACTTAATAGGTATGCCTCTATTCTATGGCTCAGACATAAGGGGAGTAGAGGAAGGCCCTAAAAAATTGAGAAACAATGGGATAAGAGATATTTTATCAAAGAAACACCAAGTATATGATTTAGGAGATGTAGTAGTAAAGCAATGTAAAACTAAAGATAAATTTAATGATCATAAAAATGCAAAATACTTACAAGCTATAGTAGACAGTAATAACGATTTGGCACATAATGTTTATTTGACATTGAAGGACAACAGTTTGCCAATTACTGTGGGGGGAGATCATTCTCTAGCCTTAGGCACTATAGCAGGTTCTGCGAAATATTATAAAGATGATTTGGCTATAATTTGGATTGATGCTCATGGAGACTTTAATACAACATCAACCACTCCAACTGGCAATGTACATGGAATGCCACTAGCTGCATCAGCTGGCTTTGGAATAGATGAACTAAAGAATATTTATTTTCAAGGAAAGAAGATAAACAGTGAAAATATCTTCATCCTATGTGCAAGAGATTTGGACAAGGGAGAGATAGATCTTCTGAATAAAAACAATGTAAATGTATGGTCCACTGAAGAGGTAAAGGAAATTGGTGTGGATTCAATCATTGATGAGATATTAGACAAGCTAAACAAGAAAAATATAAAAAATATTCATGTGAGCTTTGATATAGATTGTATGGACCCGGAAGTGATTCATGGTACAGGAACCAAAGTTGAAAATGGGGTCAGCTTAGATGAGGCTAGCTCTATGATAAAAAGAATATTTGCATCCAACAAAGTAAGAGCTTTCGATTTTGTAGAGTTTAACCCAGAACTTGACAAAGAAGATATAGCCCTTGAAAATTGTTTGAAAATATTTCAGGTAGTCAGTGAGGCTATAAATAAATAGATAAGACTAAAGAATTAGAAGGAAAACTTCGCTGAATGACAATTTGGCGAAGTTTTTGTCTATAAATTATACTTATGGTATACTTATGCTATAAGTTATAAATTTGGAGGTAATGTAATGAGAGTAAATAAAGCTATCATTCCAGCAGCTGGTCTTGGTACACGTTTCTTGCCAGCTACTAAGGCTCAGCCAAAGGAGATGCTTCCTATAGTGGATAAGCCAACTCTTCAATATATAATTGAGGAAGCTGTGAATTCTGGAATAGAGGAAATATTAATAATAACAGGTAGAAATAAGAAGAGTATAGAGGATCATTTTGACCGTTCTGTAGAGCTTGAGCTTGAACTAGAATCAAAGGGAAAACTTGACCTTTTAGAGGAAGTTAGAAAGATTTCAAACATGGTGAATATTCACTTCATACGCCAAAAAGAGCCTAAGGGCCTAGGTCATGCTATCCACTGTGCAAAGACTTTCATAGGAAACGAGCCTTTTGCTGTGCTTTTAGGTGATGATATAGTATATTCAGAGAAGCCTTGCTTAAAGCAAATGATAGAAGCTTATGATGAATATAAAACTACAATATTAGGAGTTCAACAAGTACCTCATGAAGATGTTAGTAAATATGGTGTTGTTGATGGACTGCACATAGAAGATAGAGTTTACAAGGTTAAAGATCTTGTTGAAAAACCAGCTATAGAGGAAGCTCCATCGGACATGGCTATTTTAGGAAGATATATAATAAATCCAGGGATCTTTGAAATTTTAGAGCATACTAAACCAGGAAAAGGTGGAGAGATTCAGCTTACTGATGCTTTAAAGGAGCTTGCTCAAAAGGAAGCTATGTATGCATACAACTTTGAAGGTAGAAGATATGATGTTGGAGACAAGCAAGGATTTTTAGAGGCTACTGTGGAGTATGCTCTAAGAAGAGATGATCTAAAAGATGATTTTTTAGCTTATTTGAAGAGAGTATTGAAATAATATACTTAGTGGCACTGTGTGAAATTTTTATAAACAAAATAAATATATTTTTAATATTTTGTTTAAACAGTTATATTTCATTAAAAAAAAGGAATATGGCTGTTTTTTTATTTATATAATTAAACAATTGTTAAAGAATGCAATGTTAAGTGATAAAATATACCTCTTTATTTGTAATAAATAATACTGTATAATATCCGTATTTCGATAAAAAATGCTATAGCTATTGGAAACGATATAGTGTTTTGTAATGATATTTTATTTTCATAGAAATCAGTGAGTATATGATTTTTAACTCACCATAAGATCTTTCAAGTATTGTAAATAATTCACATGAGAGGAGTTTTTAGATGAATTTTAACTCATTGCAGTTCATAACCTTTCTACCTATAGTTTTGATTTTATATTATGCAGTACCATTTAGATTCAGGCATATTCTGCTTCTTGCTGCTAGCTATGTATTTTATGGAGCTTTCAGCAAGAAGTATGCTATGCTTTTATTTTTGTTTACTTTTATATCATATTTTTTTGCAAGACTTATTGTAAGGGCAGAGGATGATAGAAAGAGGGCAAAGTTTTATCTAGTTACCTGTATTGCACTCCATGTTGCAGCTTTAGGATATTTTAAATACAGTAATTTTGGAATACAGATTGTAAACTCTATAGCTGGAACAAGTATTCATCAGTGGGATATAATAATGCCTCTAGGGATATCATTTTATACCTTTAAAGCTTTAAGCTACCTTATAGATGTTTATCGTAATAAGAACAGTATTCAGAGAAATTTCTTTAAATATGCTGCCTATATAGCTTACTTTCCACAGGTTACTTCTGGTCCTATAGAGAGAAGCGAGAGGTTCTTTAGTGAGCTGGATGCTGAGAAGGATTTTGATGAAAAGGACATATCCAGCGGTGTTATACGTATGCTCTGGGGATTTATGAAGAAAATGGTTATTGTAGATAGGATGTCTGTAATAGTGGGTGCGGTTTATGGAAGTTATATGAACTACGGAAAGGCTGTTCTTTTTATAACGACATTAATATATTCTATTGAGATTTATTTTGATTTCTCTGCCTACTCTGATATATCCATTGGTATAAGTAGGATGTTTGGGTTCAGATTTATGGAGAATTTCAAATTTCCTTATTGTGCAAAGAGTATAGGAGAGTTTTGGCGTAGGTGGCATATGTCTTTGAGTCTTTGGTTTAGAGATTATCTATACATACCTTTAGGAGGAAATAGAAAAGGAGCTGTAAGGCAATATATAAATATTGTTATAGTATTTTTAGTAAGTGGCATATGGCATGGAGCTAGCTTTAATTTTATATTCTGGGGTTTCCTTCATGGATTCTATCAGGTTGTGGGAGCTATATTGAAGCCTGCCCGTGAATATTTCATTAAACTATTTAAAGTGGACAAGGAGAGATTTTCCTATAAGTTAGGACAAACTGTTGTAACATTTATGTTGGTGAATTTTGCGTGGATATTTTTTAGAGCTGAGGATGTTAAAGATGGATTTGCCATAGTTAAGCAAATGGTTATGGGAACATCAAATTTGTGGCAGGTTTTTGATGGAACTATGTATAACCTTGGACTAACTCAGAGTTCCTTTGATTTAATGTTTGTCATGACTATTATTGTATTGATTTTTGAGTACGTCCACAATGAAAAACATGATTTGGTGGAGGGGTTCTCTAGACAGGGAATCATATTTAGATGTCTTATGTATTATCTAATTTTATTTGTAATATTCATATTTGGAATATATGGAGCGTCTAATGGAGGCGGTCATTTTATATATGGTCAGTTCTAAGGAGGCAGTATGAAAAAGTTAAAGTTTTTAGTTAGAACAATTGTGATATGTTTAATATTCGGCCTTTTATATTTAAACGTATCAGAAAGATTTGAGACCTATAGTGAAGTAAATCAAGGCCTTATGAAAAACTTTTATAAGCAGGATAAAAACTCTATAGATGCGTTATACATAGGTTCATGTCATGCTTATTCTACATTTATACCACATAAACTTTGGGATGATTATGGAGTAACTTCTCACGTTCTTGCAAGTTCTGGTCAGGAAGTACAAATGTCTTACTATTATCTGAAAGAAGCTTTGAAAACCCAAAAGCCTAAAGTGGCAGTAGTAGAGGTTTATGGTGTAAATAAAATGGACAGCTACGTGTCTGAGGATGAATTTGATAAGTCAGTGATTTTTGGCTTTCAATCTATGAGGATGTCTCTTGACAAGATAAAATATGCTTTAGAATATGATAATACTGCAAATAGCAATTTAGAGCTTCTATTTGGTCTTTACAGTGGTCATGACAGATGGGACTACCAGTCAGAAGCTCCTATGAGTGAATTAGATTTTGAGAGATTCCAAAAGGATTATTCCTTTATGGCTAATGGCTGGAAGGAATATTGGCATGTTGAGGACAGTGCAGATGAAAGTGCTCTTTTAAATTATCCTCAAAATGATATTGTTGAAGATTTTGATGAGGTGAGTGAAGAATATTTAATCAAAATAATAGAGCTATGCAAAAGAGAAGGCATAAACCTTGTGTTTACCTCTGCTCCTTATGATCTTCAGCCTATAGAGGTTTCAAGACTTAACAAGGTTAAGGAAATATCAGAAAGCTACAATGTACCTTATATAAATTTTAATGATGAGGATATCATAAACAAACTAGATCTTCATTATTATGACATGATAGATGCAAATCACGTTGATTATAGTGGAGCTGTAAAAATAAGTGATTATGTAAATAAATTTATAATGGACAACTATCCTATAGCAAGTAAGAAGGGAAATCAAAAGTATTCGTCTTGGGATGAAGGAACTAAAAAAGTTCTATCTGATAACGGAAAAGAGCATTGGTATGATGATGATGCTTTTAGAGAAGCAAAAGATGATGAAGATACAAATGCACAGTAAAAAATGTATAGAATAATATTTAAGACCTAGAGGACATTACCTTTAGGTCTTTTGTTATGGGAAAACTTTCATATGAAAATAAATTCTAAGGGCTATGTAGTTTTTACAATAGAATCTTAGTAAATGAGTGAACAAGCTATTTATAAATTTGAACGAAAAAGGTATTGACAATGATAATGATTATCATTAGAATATAAATGAAAATAGTTATCAATATATAATCATTATCAACAGACAGTACTTTGACTTTGAGAGTCGTGAAAAAGACTTGTTAACTAAAGAGGAGATACAAAATGAAGACCATATATATTTTTATTCTTTTAGTGATACTTTCCATAGTATCTCTGTTTACTGGAGTACATGATATTGGATTGATGGATATAATATCAGGAAATGCTGAAGCTATAAATATAATGATGCTTACGAGAGTTCCAAGGCTTGTGAGTATAATAACCGCAGGAATGGCTATGAGTATAGGTGGAGTTATCATGCAGCAGATAAGCAACAATAAATTCGTTTCACCAACAACGGCAGCTACAATGGATTCTGCAAAGCTCGGAGCTTTAGTATCCATGATATTATTCTCATCAGCAGGACTAAGTGAAAAGATGATAATATCCTTTGCCTTTTCACTAGCAGGAACCTTTATATTTATGAAAATCTTAAAAAAGGTTAAAGTGAAGAATGCCATTTTCATTCCTCTTGTGGGAATAATGGTGGGAAATGTAATTGGTTCTATAACTGATTTCTTTGCTTACAAGTACAATTTAGTTCAAAATATGAGTTCCTTCCTTCAAGGGGATTTCTCTATGATATCAAAGGGAAATTATGAGCTACTATTTGTGACAGTACCTTTGCTTATAATAGCTTTTATGTATGCAAACAAATTCACCATAATAGGAATGGGTGAGGATATATCAAAGAATCTAGGACTTAATTTCACGAGAATATCAAACATAGGAGTTACTATTGTGGCTTTAATGTCAGCTTTGGTAGTCATAACTGTAGGAAGCATACCCTTTGTAGGACTTATAGTTCCAAACATAGTGTCCATATTTAGAGGGGACAATCTTTCTAAGAACATAGGAATAACAAGTGTTTTTGGAGCGGTATTTCTTTTGGCTTGTGACATAATAGGAAGAATAATAATATCTCCATACGAGGTTCCTATAAGCCTTACAGTTGGTGTAATAGGAAGTGTAGTATTCCTATACTTAATATTTAGGGGGAAATAGGATTATGAAATACAAAATGAGGAGTGATTTCCCAAAAGATATTAAAGTTAATGGGGAAAGTAGAGTTATGAAGGACAAGAGACAAAGAACGTTGATTTATATATTAGGAGCTGTAGCTTTAGGATTTGTAGTTTTATTTTTATTTCAAGGACTTAATGCAAACAACTATCAGTACAATCTTTCAAAGAGGATACCTAAGGTTTTAGCCATTACTATAACAGGAGGAGCCATAGGATTTTCCTCAACTATATTTCAAACTTTAACGGGTAACAGGATACTTACACCAAGCACATTGGGACTAGATTCATTGTATGGATTTTTTCAAACCTTTGTGGTATTCATATTTGGAACTTCCAGTATACTTATGAAAAATAGCAATGCTAATTTTATAGCGTCAGCTGTGCTTATGCTGGTAGCAACCATGATTTTGTACAAGGCTGTTTTTAATGAAAAGAGAAATATGTTTTTCCTTCTACTTGTTGGAACAGTTATGGGAACTTTATTTAGAAGTATGTCAACCTTCATGCAGGTAATAATGGATCCAAATGAATTTGACAGTCTTCAATCTAAGCTATTTGCCAGTTTTTCAAATATAAATGTGAGTGTATTATTAATATCTGTAATTGTAATACTTATAGTTTTTGCAATGATGTATGACGATGTGAAGAATCTTGATGTGCTAATGCTAGGACGAGAGCATGCTATCAACCTAGGAGTTGATTACAAGGCTCTTTCAAAAAAGATACTATTTGTGGTTGCCATATTAGTTTCTGTATCCACAGCTATGGTTGGATCCATAACATTTTTAGGGGTACTGGTTACCAACCTCACTTATGAAAGCTTCAAAACTTACAAGCACAAGTATCTTTTAATGGGCTCAAGTATCATAAGCATCATAGCTTTAGTAGGAGGTCAGTTCATAGTTGAGCGTATTTTAGATTACAACAGTAAAATAAGCATAATAATTAATTTTATAGGCGGAATTTACTTCATTTACTTACTGTTAAAGGAGAGCAAATTATGATAGAAGTTAAAAATTTAGTTAAGAAGTATGGAGATAATGTGGTGGTAGATGATGTTTCATTTACTATAGAAAAAGGAAAGATAACATCTTTAATAGGACCTAACGGAGCTGGAAAGAGTACCATATTATCTATAATCAGTAGACTTATGGACAAGGACGGTGGAGAAGTCATCATAGAAGGAACTCCTGTGGAGCAGTGGGATAATAAGGAGCTTTCAAAGAAGATGGCAATCTTAAAGCAAAGCAACAATATAAATGTAAGACTTACAGTAGAGGACCTTGTTGCTTTTGGCAGATTTCCACATTGTGAAGGAAGGCTTAAGGCAGAGGACAAGAAGTTTATAGAGGAAGCTATAAACTATATGAAGCTTCAGGATATAAAGGACAAGTATCTTGATGAACTGAGTGGTGGTCAGAGGCAGAGGGCATACATAGCTATGGTAATAGCTCAAAATACTGAGTATATTCTTCTGGATGAGCCTCTAAACAATCTAGATATGAAAAATTCTGTGGAGATGATGAGAGTTCTAAAGTCACTGACAGAGGATATGGGAAAGACAATAATAATAGTTATCCACGATATAAACTGTGCTTCCTGCTATTCAGATAACATAGTAGTTTTAAAGAATGGAAAGCTTGCAAAGAATGCACCAAAGGAAAAGGTAATCTGTAAGCACATCTTAGAAGACATATATGATATGAATTTTGAAGTTAAGAATATAGAGGGAAACAAGATCTGTATTTATTACTAGGATATAAATAAGACTTATATTAATCACTAAAGAGATTTTAAGATTAACATACAAAAGAAGGGATGATAAAGATGAATAAAAAAGTAGGGATAATAGTAGGAGTAATAATAGTGCTATTACTTGGAGGATATGGAGCTTCAAAGCTTATAGCTGGAAATAAGGCTGATGAATCTTCAAAGGAAAAGGTGAAAGTAACACATAGATACGGAGAAACAGAGGTTCCGAAAAATCCAGAGAGAGTTATAGTTTTAGACAATGGAACTCTTGATATAATGGATGAGATAGGAATAGATTCTGTAGTTGGAATTGCAAAGTCAAGCCTTCCAAGCTATCTAAAGCAATACGATGATGAGAAGTACAAGAGTGTAGGAAGTCTTAAGGAAATAAATCTAGAGACTGTAAATGAATTAAAACCTGATCTTATAATCATTGAGGGAAGACAAGAATCCTATTATGAAGAGCTTTCAAAAATCGCTCCAACAATAGGTCTTGGAACTGTAAAAAATGATTTTATGGCTTCTTTAGAGAACAATATGAATGTACTTGGTGAAATTTTTGGAAAAGGTGATGAGGCTAAATCTGTTTTAGCTGACATGAAGGCAAAGGTTGAAGCAGTTGCAGCAAAGATTAAAGATAAGAATTTAAATGCTATGACATTAATGGTTAGTGATGGAGCTATGAATGTATTCGGGGAAAATTCAAGATTTGGAACTATATATAAAGATTTCGGATTTAATCTTTCAGATAAGAATTTAACTGAAGATAATAGACATGGAGAGACAATTTCTTACGAATACATCTTGTCTCAAAATCCTGACTACATATTTGTAGTTGATAGAAATGCAGTTACAACAGGAAAGGGTTCCGCTAAAGAAATCATCGAAACCCAGCTTGTTAAAAATACTGAAGCCTACAAGAGCGGAAGAATAATATACCTTGATTCAGAAGCATGGTATGTAGGAGAGTCTGGAATAAAGGCTATGAATAAGAGAATTGCTGATATGGAAAATGCAGTAAAATAAGAGAACGGTGTAGGAAACAAGTTTTTAAATTTGGGTCATAAAAATAGTTTTATGGGATAGAAATATTTTTATGAAGAATAAAGAAGGGACTGTATCAAAAACGATTCGTATAATCGTTTTTATACAGTCCCTTGCTTAGAATTATTTATATTTTTCTTTTAAAAAGTCAGATATATATTGAAAGCCAAACTTACGGTAGTCCTTCCAGAATAGTGATCGATTTTCCGGATATACAGGTGGAGTTGATAAACGCTTTTGTTCAGTAAGCTGTTCAGATTTCGGCCGCTTTTCAAAGGAGAGTTCATTAGAAGTCTTATTTAAAAGTTCTCTGCCTTTAGGAGTGCTTACTAAAATTACAGAAACTCCTCTCGAATCCTACCATTCACTGCTGTATTTTTCTATGCCCCAGTAGTCGGCTATGGTTATATCAGAAGCACGATGAATATCAGTATAAGGGCAATGCTCGCAGGAAGGTCTCATTATAGTCATTTCACCGAAGAAAAGCTGATAAAATCTATCATCAGTGTAGTAATTATTATCTCCATGAACTTTGTAGGTGAAACCTTTGTTGTTTTCTAATCTCCCCTTATGTATAAAGCTACAATCGTCATATCTTTAGTTTTATAATAACTGAAAATTCGAGAATTTCCCAATACATGTTTTTATATGAATCCATAAGAAAAATTTATAAGGAATTAAGGTTGACAAAGCAAAGAGAGATTAACTATATTTAATAAAGACTATCTAAAGCACATTGCTTTAGAAAAGGATAAATATAGATAGAACGCATTTTATTGAAGATGTAATAACAAATCAAGAACTAATTGGAGGAATGGACATGAAAATAGAAAAGATTTACCTAGCTGAAGAAATAAAAGATAATAATCCTGAAATTCTAAATGCGATTATAGCTATGATTCCAAATGTAGCAGTAGAATTCATAAACCATGAGGATTTCAAACATATGACTAGAGAGTGTAAGGCTGTTGTAAGAACTGGAGAAAATAGCCCTTATGCTAATATCATACTTCAGTCGGGATGTATATTTTAACAAAATGTAAAAACATGGTGTGTCCTAGAGATCATGGGAATTTCTCGTGTTTTTTATGTTGTGCAGATACGAGGCCTTAATAAAAATTCATAATAAACTTTTAGTTCACAATAAGGAAACATTTATAATGATATAATAAGATGTAAATTGGGAAGAAATATGTTAAAATTTTAATATTATGAATTAGATAGACTTGTTACATAAGTTTATACTTAGAGTTATAGGATGAAAGGTAAGATATTTATGTTTAAAAAGAAATTAAAAGTAATAATTATTTCTATAATAGCAATAATAGTTGTTGTCTTTTTAGCAGGAGGATACACAGTGTATTCTAAGTTATCAAAGATAAAAACAACTAAAATTGAATTAACAGATGAAGAAATCGGTATACAAAAGCAAGAAGAGGAAGAAGTTAAAGATAAAAAAGATGTAACCTCCATTCTTCTTTTAGGTTTAGATAGAGAGGAACATGCAACAGATGTAAATATGATATTAACATTAGATAATGACAATAAAGAAATGAGACTTTTATCTATACTTAGAGATTCTTACATATACTATGGAGAAGGAAAGACAAATAAGCTTAATTATGCCATTAATTATGGTGGCGTTACAAACAGTATAAAAACAGTAAACGAAAATTATGGTACAGAGATTAGAGATTACGTATTAATAGATTTTGATGGAGTAATGAATCTTGTAGATGCTATGGGTGGAGTAACTGTAAACCTAACTAGTGAGGAGATTCCATACATAAGTCCTAATAAGAATCTAAAGCCTGGAAACAACCTGTTAAATGGTAAACAAGCTCTTTCGTACAGCCGTATAAGGAGAATTGGAACTGACTTTCAAAGAACACAGCGTCAGAGAAATGTCATAGACGCCATGTATAGTAAAGTTAAAAGTTTGTCTTTAGGGGAGATGAATAAGCTTTTGGATGTAGCATTAAATAATGTTGAGACAAGCCTTAGCTATGGAGAAATTCTTTCTATGGCACAAAAGATTATATCCTATGGTGGAAATGAGATTAAGCAAGGAAGAGTCCCTGTTGATGGAACATGGCATGATGGGAATGAAGCTACCTATTATTTAATGTGGGACAAAGAACCTAATTTAAGATATGTTAGAGAGTTCATATATGGGGAATAATAAGATTACTTATGAGTTAATATATAGACTTTTTTACTAAAAAGATTAAACTTTTTTAATTATAAATTGCAATAACAAATTGAACTAATTTCTATTTATGACTTAAATACTTGAATTTACTTAGATTGTATAGATTTTATCTAGATACATTTCAAATAGTTCTTCTGGAGTGTTATAGTTTAGTATTCTCCTTAGTGATTATCCTCCGTGTTGGTTTTGTTTGGCAATTAAATCATAACACAGATAATCCACTATGGATTTTTTTATTAGTTCAATTTCATTTTACAACAAGTCACTATATTTTAAATTAAGATTTAATAAAAAATAATAAATTAAATATATCAATATTAATGTATAGAAATGCTATATAAATATATATAGAAAACATGGAGACATCCTAGAATTAGGGAAATCTTTCATGTTTTTTATTATGTGAATATAAATTGGATTAGTAAAGTTTTATAAATTACCATAACTATTTAAATATTATAATAAGTAATATCTGTTAATTATATTTTATGTTTATTGAAAGAATTTCATCCATATGATAAACTTAAAAGTGATTGAACAAATATTATTGTATTGTGGTAGGAGATAGAAATGAATAAAATAACACCTGAAGAAATGAAAAAATTGCAATTAAATATATTAAATGTAGTTGATGAATATTGTAATAAAAATGATATAAAATATTTCTTAGCTTATGGAACTTTACTAGGAGCTATACGCCATAAAGGATATATACCTTGGGATGATGATATTGATATTGTAATGATGAGACCAGATTATGATAAATTTTTAAAATTTTTTGATGAATATAATGAGAGATATGAAGTAAAGAGCTTTGAAAAAGATAAAAAGTTTTTATATACATTTGCTAAGATTTGCGACAATACAACTATTCTTAAAGAAGATAAGCAAATAGAATGTGATTTAGGAGTAAATATAGATCTTTTTCCTTTAGATGGTATTAAAGATGGTGATGAAATTTTAAAATGTCAAAGAAAGCTTAGACGTATTTTAGATCTTAAAACTGCTCCATGTCCTATAAAGGGAAAGGTTATTAAATCAATATTATTATATATAGTGAAAGCTATATTATTTTTTATACCTACTAAAACAATCATAACACATATGATAGATAAGTCGAAAATTTTTGATTACAATAACTGTGATATGGTATGTGATATAGTTGAAGGTGCGTCAAACACTCCTCCTTTGAAAAAAGAACTTTTTAATGAAGTAACTAAGACTTCATTTGAAGGTAATTTATATAATATTCCAATAGGATATGATGAATGGTTAAAACTTACATATGGAGATTATATGCAATTACCACCAAAAGAAGAACAGGTTTCACCTCATAGTTTTGAAGCATATTATAAAGATAGATAAAATGATACAAAACCATAAATATAAGACAAAGTACATAAATGTATTATTAGTAATGTTAGGGAGATATTATAATGTATAAAAACAAAAATATTAAGAGATTGATGTTGTTAGTTATATTTATTGCATTATTTATATTAGGATGTATTTCAGAAAGATATATTAATGAATATAAATCTCAATATGCAAAAGCTAAAAACTTATTAAAAAAAGAATCATATGAAGAATCTATAGAGAAATTTAATGATTTAGAAAAATATAAATTGAGTAAAATAGATAAAAATGAAATAGATATGTATATTGATAAAGCAAATAAAAAACTTGCTCTTAAAGAACATTACATGAGAGCAGAGAGATTATTATGCAATGGAGAGTATTTAGAGGCCTTAAAATATTATTTCAGAAATAATGATGAAAAGAGCAAGTATTATAAGTTATCAGAAAAAAGGATAATGGATACTTTTAAATTATATCTTATTGATGAGATGGATAAGAATAATGAGCAAAAGATTATTAATGACCTAAAAAATTTAATATCAGAATTAGAAAATTATGACAAAGAAATTTTTAACTTATACGAAGAGGATATAGATATTATAAAGGAAACCATCGATAAAATTGATAAATATGGGTTAAATTCAATAAAACCTGACAAGAGATTTGACGAAGATGATTTTTATGTAATTAAATCAGATTTAGGAATAAATGAAATAAGAAATAAGAAAACAAATTTAACACAAACTATAAATATAAATGGTGAATTTTCTTCTTATGAGGATTACTATCTTTACAAGATTAGTGGAAATGCAGAAGGGAAGTATGAAATTACTATAAACTTTAGAGGACATACAGATATAATAAAAGGAAATTTAGGTGAAATACAGAATATACTTCAAAGATATAAATTGCCTGAAAAACCACAGTATGGAGATATTATTCTTGTTAATATGAAAGTTAAGATAAATGGAGAGGAAATATATAAAAATATTTCAAATGAATATAGAGAAGTATATAAAAACTAAAATAATTAAATGATAAGGATGAGGAATTTACTAATATGAGTAAGATATTATATGTTTCTAGAGAACTTACACATATGTATTTTCATTTACACTATATAAAGCATCTTATTGAAAATGGTCATGAAGTACATATAGCGTGTGAGATAAATAAGAACACAGATGATTTTAAAAAGTGTGGAATAAAACTACATAATATAAGTTTTGCTAGGAAATCTATTAGTATTAATCATAAAATTGCATATAGCCAGTTAAAGACTTTATATAACACTGAGAATTATGATTTAATTCATTTTCACACACCAATTGCTGGATTCATTGGTAGACTTGCAGCAAAGAATACTAAAGCAAAAATAGTTTATACAGCTCATGGCCTACACTTCTTTAAAGGATCACCTGCAATTAATTGGATTTTATATTATCCATTAGAAAAAATGGCAGCCAAGTGGACTGATGTAATGATACTAATTAATAAAGAAGATTATAATCTAGTAGAACGAAAATTTTCATTAAGAAATAATGGACAAATTTATTATATAAATGGTGTTGGTGTACAATTAGATTTATTTGAGGATAAAAATTATTTATTAATGAAAAAGTACAAAAAAGAACTTAATATATGCAAATCAGATATGGTAATTAGTTGTGTTGGAGAATTAAATAAAAATAAGAATCAAATTCAACTTTTACAGGCATTGAATAACAGTAAAAATAAAGAAAATGTATCATTATTAATAGTTGGAGAGGGAAATGAAAAACAAAATTTAAAGGATTATTGTGATAAAAATGGTCTAAATAAAGTGCAATTTTTAGGATATAGGAGAGATGTTGCTAACTTATTAGCTATTTCTGATATTTTGGTTTTAGTTTCTCACAGAGAGGGTTTGCCAAAATCATTAATGGAAGGAATGGCATCCTCATTAGCTTTACTAGGAACAAATACTAGAGGTATAAGAGATATAATTAAAGATGGGATAAACGGGTACATAGTAGAAATAGGAGATTATAATACTCTATCTGAAAAGATTGACTATCTTTATGAAGATAGAGTAAAATTATCTAGCATGAAAAAAGAGAGTCACATGTTATCAAATCAGTATAGAATAGATTTTGTTATCAAACAATTAGATGAAATATATAATAAAATTGGAGTATAAAAGGAGAAAAAATGGCGAAAATAGCGCATTTATTAGATAGTTCAGCATACTCTGGTGCAGAGAAGATAGCTATTGAAATCATAGAAAATGATAAAAATGATGAATCATGGTATATTTCAAAAGAAGGTCCTATTAGAACAATATTAGAAGAGAGAAATGTAAAATTTTTTTTATATAATAACTTTAATGAACTTAAAAACTTTTTTAGAGAAAACTCTTTTGATATCATTCATTGTCATGATTATAAAGCATCAATAAAAGGAATATTTTTAAAGTCAAAATCACGTATATCTCATATTCATAATAATTCTACAACATCAAAGAAGATTAATATTAAGACTTTATTATATTTAATATCCACTTTAAGAATTAATAAAATTATTTATGTATCTAACGTTACTAAGGAGGAATTTGTTTTTAAAAAACTTTTAAACAATAAAAGTTGTGTTATTCCAAATTGGATAAACAAAAATGAAAGAATGTGCTCCGAAGAATTAAATAGAAATATAGATATTTTATATATGGGAAGATTAAGTGAAGAAAAGAATCCTATGGAAATTATTAGATTAGCAAGGTCTTTAAAAGAGATAAAAGATGATTTGAAAGTTTACATTGTTGGAAATGGTGATTTAAGGAATCAACTAGAAGAGGATATAAAAAATAATAACCTTGAAAATAATGTATATTTGTACAACTTTACAGACACTCCTCAATTATATATGAAAAGAGCGAAAACATTAGTAGTTCCATCAAAGTGGGAAGGATTTGGATTAGTTATATTAGAAGCTATGTTAAATGAAGCTGTTGTTTTTGGAAGTTGTGTTGGAGGAATTAAAGATATAATAAAAAGTGGAAAAAATGCATTTTTTTACGAGGGAAATACTTCAGAAAAACTTTTATTAAATGTTATAGAGAATTATGATGACTATAGTGAATTAAGAAAAAATGCAATTAAATGCTTAGATTCTTATGATTTGTCTAAGAACACTAATAAAATATACTCTCTATATAGAGAACTTTTAAAAGAAATATAGCAATGATAAAGGAGAAAAAATGAAAATATGTTACATAGTTAATGATTTAAACAGAAAAGCGGGAACAGAAAAAGCTGTAACTTTAATAGCAAATAAGATGGCTCAATTAAATAATGATGTCAGTATAATATCATTTGTAGATGTAATTTCACCAGGATATAAACTTGATAAATCTATAAAGATAATAAACCTTAATATGCAAGGTAAATCTTTGAGGACTCATTATTTTGAAGTTGCCAAAAAGTTAAGAGATATTGCAGAAAATAATAAATTTGATTACATTATAGAAGCTGAGGTATATAATAGGTTATTTACTACATATGCATTAAGAAAAACTAAAGCTAAAATTATCACATGGGAACATTTCAATTATTACGTGACATTAGGTAGAAAAGAAAGAGCATTTGCTAGACGTTTGGCTGCTAGATATTCTGATGCTATAGTAACTCTTACTGAGCTTGATAGAAAGAATTATAATAATAATTTGAAATGTAGAGGTATTGTAAAAGCTATAGGCAATCCTGTAGAATTTATATCTCAAGAAGAATGTAATTATAGTGCTAAAAATATCTTAGCTATTGGTAGATTTACATATCAAAAAGGATTTGATATACTTTTACAATGTTGGAAAAAAGTTAATGAATCAATTAGAAATGAAGGATGGATATTAAATATTGTAGGAGACGGAGAAGATAAGGAGAAACTTCAACAATACATTATAGATGAAGGTCTTGAAGGTACAGTTAAATTGTGTGAGCCAACATCTGAAATTGAAAAGTATTATCTGAATTCTAGTATTTACGTTATGACATCACGCTTTGAAGGTCTTCCTATGGTTTTAATAGAGGCTATGAGCTTTGGGTTACCAGTAGTAAGCTTAGATTGTCAAACTGGACCATCAGATTTAATAGAAGATGGAAAGAATGGATTTTTATGTGGTTTAAAGGATTACGATACATTTGTTAATAAATTAGAAGAGCTTATGAAAAATGTTGAAATAAGAAGAACAATTGGTAAAGAAGCTAAAAATGTATCAAATAAACTTAACATAGATATAATTTCTAATAAGTGGTTAGAATTGTTTGAAGAATTAGGAGGCTAGAATGATTTATTGTGGTATTTTTATAGCATTATTTATAGTTGCATTTGCAATAGATAATAAATCAGATGAATATAAAGATAAAGTTTTTAAATATTTTACTATAGGATTAACTATCATGAGTGCTTTTAGATATCAGGTTGGACATGATTTTGAGTCATATTATGATATACACTCTACAAATACTTGGCATTTAGGTGAGCATGACTTTATAGAACCTGGGTTTACTTTTATATCTAAATTTTGTTCTATAATTTTTCCAGATAATGAAATGTCATTTCAATTACTAGTTATTATTTTTGCTATTTCAACAATGTTTCTATACTATAAGGTAATTGATAAATATTCTAAAAATAAGGTGTTATCATTAGCAATCTTATATCCTATGTATTATTTAAATACAGTTTTTGGTCAAATAAGATATGGAATAGTTTTAGCTATATGTTTATATTCTTTTAAATATATAAAAGAGAAGAATTTACTTAAATTCTTATTATCTATGATAATTGCAATCACATTTCATTTTTCAGCAATATTTTTCGTTCCAATTTATTTTTTAGCAAATATAGAACTTAAAGATATTTGGAAATTTATTATTTTGATTTTTTCCTTAATGTTTGGAGTTATTATAAACCCTGTTGACATAATAGGATTTATAAATTCAAGTTTTATACACTCTACATATTTAGAAAACAAAGTATCACTTTATTCAAATAGTAGTCTTTCCATTTTTACATCATCATTTATATACATATTTTTGATTTTTATATTTATATATTTTGCTTATAAGAAAATTAAGTGTAAAGATAATGATATGAAATTAATGATTAATATATTCTTTTGGGGAATTATATTTTATATTTTGACAAATAGATTTGAAATTATAGCTTTTAGGGGTTCAAGTTATGTATTTATTCTTGAAATAATATTAATACCAAATATAATTTATTATATAAAAGAAAAATATAAATTAATAAAAAAATTATTTGAGGCATTTATAACATTTTACTCTACATATAGGCTGTATGTAACAGTTTTTTATTGGATTCCAGTTTTTATACCTATGAGAAGTTATATATTTCATTTTATTAATGATATATTTATAAAGTAAAACCACATTAATATAATATATAGATTATTTATTTTTAAGGTTCTGTTAAGTAGTTATGAAAAACCAGCTTAATATTTTATAGAATTGCACGTTCTTTGAGAATTTAATAAGTTTGGATGATTTTCTGTATGGCAAACAAGCCTAGCAGGAAATAAGATTTTGTAGGCTTATCAAAGATATTAAGTTTAAAAATTAAGCATAAATAAACCAAGAGGCTTTGGACTTAAAATTCGTTTTAAGTCCAGCCACTTCGGCTGGAGTGAGATGGTTCAAGGAGCCATGTGGTCTAATGAAGTTGTTTGTAACATCAGATGACATGGGCTTTACAGGAACATGCTTTGCTTTCTTGAAGAGCTTAGCGGCCTGATTATAAGAAGGAAGTCTGTCAGTGATGAAATTCAACGGCTCTCCAAAAGCTTTTGCTTTATTTACAAG
>JALEZF010000067.1 GCA_022773025.1 Clostridium sp.
CTTGTAAATAAAGCAAAAGCTTTTGGAGAGCCGTTGAATTTCATCACTGACAGACTTCCTTCTTATAATCAGGCCGCTAAGCTCTTCAAGAAAGCAAAGCATGTTCCTGTAAAGCCCATGTCATCTGATGTTACAAACAACCTCATTGAATCATTCAACAAGGCCTTTAAAGCATGGTATAAAGCCAAGAAAGGCTTTAATGACTTCAATAAGGCAAATAACCTGATTTTCATGTTCATATTTCACTAAATCCTTATCCTATTTTTCATAGTAACTTTGAGCTGTTAAATTTATAGTGTCAATTCCGCTACTAGCGGATAATGGTCTGATGGATATTTCCCATTTTCATTATATCTCACAATTTCGCTACTCATAACATTGAACTCATCTGAAACAAATATATAGTCTATATGCATCCCTTTAGTGGCACCTTTAAATTTACTCATAGTCGATTCACTGTACATGTCTTTATTGATTTCCTGAACAGCTATAAAGTTTCTCTTATCCTTATTTAAGGCTATAAAGTTCTGTATAGCCTTGCTGTCAGGAGTTGCATTAAAATCTCCCATAAGCATCACTGGAACCTTTTCAGCTTCATAATTCTCTTCTATGATTTCACTTATCTTTTGAAGTCCATAATCTCTAGCCCATGGTGATATGCAATCCAAGTGCGTATTATAGACTCTTATCATTTCACCACATTCCATCTCTATTAGAGCCGTTGTACATATCCTGGGAAATAATGAATGCCACTGAGAGCTTCCTACTCTCTCAGGTTCACTTGATAACCAAAAGGTAGTATGATTTTTGATTGTGTGGATCTTTTTAACCAAAATATCATTTCTCTCAGCAAAAAGCTTTTTAGTCCTTGCCTCCCCTACCATATTGTACTGCTCTTTTACGCTTTCACTTAAATCTCTAAACATGCTGTTATTAAGCTCTTGAACTCCTAATATATCTGGGGAATACATGGCTATTATATTATTAACCATGGTCTTTCTGCTTTTCCATGGATTTCTTATATCGAATATGCTGTCTGTTCTAAGGTTAAATGTCATAACTCTCACTATTTTCACCTGCTTAATTAAAATGTATTATTAAAATTATATCACAAAAGCCATGACAGCTTTCACTATCATGGCTCTATTTTGTCCAAATATATTATTTTTGATCTTCCCAAACAAACAATGTCTTATTATCTAAGAATTCCTTTATTTGCTCTTCTGTGTAGCCTAATTCAGTTAGAATTTCTACTCCTTGTTCTCCTATAAGCGGTCCACGTCCATATTCAGGAACACCCATCTCTTGGAACTTAACAGGTAATCTTACTAAAGTTCTTTCATTACCATTGTCATACTTCATCTTGTGGAAGCAGTTGTTTGCCCATGCTTGCTCATCTTCAAGGATTTCTGTCCATGATTGTGCAACGCTGAATGGCACGTCTGCTGCTCTAAGTATCTCCTTCCACTCAGATACAGTTTTCTTTCCGAAAGCTTCCATAACTATGTCGTAAACTTCAGTTCCAACACCTTTTGCTTGAACATTTTGGATTGGGAAATAGTTTTCACTTTCTACTAAATCCTCTCTGCCAATTGCTGCAATGAACTTCTTGTAGTAAGTGTTGTAGTCAGGCATACAAGTTTGTATGAAACGGTCATCAGCAGTTCTCCACGCTGAATTAAATGGATTTGCACCCTCACGTATGTTTATTGGATATTGTCTTGCAATACCATCATAGTTAGCTGCTTGTACCATCATTCCCATGTTGTATATAGCACTTTCAAATAAGCTTGTCTCAACTTTTTCTCCTACTCCAGTTACCTTTGCTTGGTAAAGAGCTGCTAGAATACCAGCTGCTAGGTTCATACCTACGTTATGGTCACCTATTCCTGGAACAACATTCATTGGAACGCTTCCCTTTTGACGTAGAGAATCTAAATATCCACCTCTTGCAAAGTAAGCAGTAAAGTCAAAGCCTGGAAGGTCTTTGTCTGGACCGTACTCACCATAGCCAGTACATATTGCATATACTAGTTTAGGGTATCTTTCCTTTAATGACTCATAGTCAAGTCCTGCTCTTTCAAGGGCTTGAACTCTCCAGTTAGTTATTAAAACATCCGCAGTGTCTAATAGCTTAAAGAAAGCTTCCTTTCCTGCTGGATCTTTCATATTTAAAGATATGCAACGCTTGTTTGCATTTTCTAATTCCCATGTAGTATTTTCATACATATCTAGAGGTCTTCCTTCTGATGGAGCTGTGTATCTAAGAGGATCTCCTTTTGCAGATTCTATCTTTATAACATCAGCACCTAAATCCGCCATGAATCTTCCTGCACTTGCTGCAGCTATAAAAGTTGCAAGCTCTACAACTTTAACACCTTTTAATGGTTTTCTTTCGCTCATAATCTAAGAGCCTCCCTCATTTAAATTTATATATTATAAATTGTGTACAAAATCTTCTACTGTCTTTTGATATTTCTTTCTAAGTATCCCTAAAATCTTTCCAATACCTATGGCTGCAATAAGTGTCCCTTCTCGTACCCCCTGTAATTCATGGAAACATACTAGAGAAAGTATTCCTGCTATTATAACCATTGCTGTATCAAACATGACTTTGATCCTAGAAAATTCAATTCCTGTCTTAAGTTGAATAGCTATCATAGTTCCTTCAGCTGGCATTGGAACTATATCCGCTGCCAGATAGAACATAAGTCCAAGTGCTACAAACACCATACTGATCACAAGAAGTCCTAGCTTAAAAACATAACTATTTGGGGCCTCAAAGGTCCATATGCTATTAGAAAATGTTACAAAGTATCCAAAAAGACTAGAAAATACAATTTGCAAAAAATTGATTGGTTTAAAGTCTTTTCTCAGCATGACTATCTGCATCAATATGAATACACAAAATACAGATGTAGTCAAAACTCCTTGATCTAATCCTGTTATCAAACTTAAAACATAAGGTATTGAATTGATTGGTGACACTCCTAAGTTAGACTTAATGGAAAATGTCACCCCAAAAGCTAGTAATAATAATCCTAAGCAATAACTGGCTGCCTGTTTTATCTTTTTGTTCATATATGTTATTTTCCTAATTCTTCTATCATAGCTGGGATAACTTTGTATAAGTCTCCTACTATTCCGTAATCAGCTACTTCAAATATAGGTGCATTTTCTGCAGTATTGATGGCTATTATTTGTTCTGCATTTTGCATTCCTGCTACGTGTTGTATAGCTCCTGAAATACCGCATGCAACGTATATCTTAGGCTTTACAGTGGTTCCTGTTTGTCCTACTTGATATGCATGATCAATCCATCCAGCGTCTACAGCCGCTCTAGATGATGCAACTATTCCACCTAATTTATCTGCTAATTCCTTTAATAGATCGAATCCTTCTGCTTTTCCAAGTCCCATACCACCAGCTACGATGATTTCAGCATCTGTTAAAGAAACAGTTTCTTTCATGCTCTTAACGATATCTAGTACTTTTGTTCTTATATCTCCCTCATTGAAAGAAACATTTAGTTTAACTATTTCTCCCTTTCTGCCTGGAGTATGCTCTGCCTTTGCCATAACTCCTGGTCTTACAGTAGACATTTGTGGACGATGATTTGGACATACTATTGTAGCCATTAAGTTTCCACCAAATGCTGGACGAGTTTGCTTTATCTTTTTATCTTCTGGATCTATCTCAAGCATTGTACAGTCTGCAGTTAAACCGGTGTTTGCTTTTACTGCTAGACATGGACCTAAATCACGTCCTATGTGAGTTGCTCCAAGTAATACTATCTCAGGCTTGTACTCTTCAATTGCTTCAAATATAACCTTTGTATATCCATCTGTAGTATACTTTTCAAGCTCTGGAGCGTCAGCTACATATACTTTATCTGCTCCATATTCGAATAATTCATCAGCTAGTCCTTCAACCTCAGATCCACAAAGAACTGCGCATAGTTCACATCCAACTTCTTTCGCAAGCTTCTTTCCTTCTCCAAGTAATTCAATAACAACTGGCATGATTTTCTTTTCTCTTTGCTCTGCAAATACCCATACACCTTTGTATGCGCTTAAGTCCTTTACTTCTTTCACTTCTTCTGTCTTTTCTATGGCTTTAAATGGACACTTCTCTACACAAACTCCACAGCCTGTACAAGAAGACCCGATTACAGCTAACTTTCCTTCCATAGTGATTGCACTAAAAGGACAGTTCTTTACGCAAATAGAGCAGCCTTTACATTTTTCTTTTATTACATTAACAGCCATGTTTCATCCGTCCTTTCTACTTATATATAATGTTTCTCTTTTAATCTATTTATAACTGAGCTTGCCATTTCAGTTACAGAACCGCTTAGCATTTCTCCCTTTCCCTTTGGAGGTGGAGTAAATGAACGGAACACTTGTGTTGGTGATGCATTTAGTCCGCAATCCTTTGGATCAAGATCTACATCTACATGATTCCATACAGTTATATCTTTCTTATAGGCATCAACGATTCCACCTATAGACATGTATCTAGGCTCGTTTAATTCTTTTACAGCAGTTAATACACATGGTGTTTGAACTTCTATAACTTCATATCCATCTTCCATTTGTCTATGAACTGTTGCCTTTCCTTCTTCTAGCTTTATGTCTTGAACATAAGTTACAACTGGAAGTCCTAATCTTTGAGCGACCTGAGGTCCTACTTGAGCAGTGTCTCCATCTATTGCTTGACGTCCTGCAAAGATTACATCTACTCCCTCTACCTTTTTGATACCAGCTGCAATTGTTGTTGAAGTTGCACATGTGTCAGCTCCACCAAATGTACGGTCACTTAATAGATATGCTTCATCAGCACCCATAGCAAGACATTCTCTTAACATATAAGTTGCTTGAGGAGGTCCCATTGTAAGAACTGCAATCACAGTATCTGGATTTTCATCTTTGTAAGCTAATGCTGCTTCTAAAGCATTTGCATCGTCTGGATTTAAGATACTTGGAACTCCATCACGGATTAAAGTTCCTTTCACTGGATCGATTTTTACTTCGTTAGTATCTGGTACTTGTTTTACACAAACTAAAATCTTCATTTTTTAATGTCCTCCTTCTACTTTTTTAGCAACTTTCCTGAGATTACCATTTGTTGTACTTGAGATGTTCCTTCATATATAGTGAATACACGACAGTCTCTATACATACGTTCAACCTTGTAATCCTTTATGAATCCATATCCTCCATGGATTTGAACTGCTTTAGCTACTATTTCATTACAAGCTTCTGAAGCAAAGTATTTTGCCATTGACGCTGCCATTGATGCATCCTTATGTGTATCCATTAAGTATGCAGTTTTGTATACAAGTTGTTTTGCTGCTTCTAGCTTAGTTGCCATATCAGCAATCATAAAGCTTATTGCTTGGAAATCTCCAATTCTTCTTCCAAATTGTTTTCTTTCCTTTGCATATTTGATAGCTTCATCTAATGCACCTTGAGCAACTCCTATTGCTTGAGCCGCAACTCCCATACGTCCTGTATCCAAAGTTTTCATTGCATTGATGAATCCTTTTCCCTCTTCTCCTAATAAGTCACTCTTGTGAACTCTTACATTTTCAAGGATGATATCACTTGTAGCACATCCTATAAGTCCCATCTTATGTTCTGGCTTTCCACAAGATACTCCTGGAAGCTTCATGTCTACAACAAAAGCACTTATTCCTTTTGTTCCCTTTGTAGCATCTGTTTTAGCATAAACCACTGAGTAATCAGCAAGTGGTGCTGCTGTTATAAAACACTTACGTCCATTTAATATGTAGTAATCTCCATCTTTTACTGCTGTTGTAGTCATTCCGCCTGCATCTGAACCAGCACCTGGCTCTGTTAAAGCAAAGGCCAATTTCTTTGTTCCTGTAACTACTGGTCTTAAATATTTTTCCTTTTGCTCATCATTACCTGAAAGTTGCAAAGGACCACCTGATAATGAGTTTGGAGAAGATACATATATACTTGCAACTCCGCTAACTCTTGCGATTTCTTCCATAACAATTACATAAGCACGTGAATCTGCGCCTTGGCCCCCTAATTCCTTTGGAACCTTGATTCCAAAAAATCCTGCTCTAGCCATCTTGTCTAAAATTTCTTGAGGAAATTCCCCTGTCTCTTCAACCTTATCAAGAATTTCACTAGTTAATTCTTTTTCTGCAAATTCTCTTGCTAATTTTCTGATTAACTCATGTTGTTCTGTAAAATACATCTTTTAGTCCTCCTCTTATTTTATTCTCTTCTCTACTTGTTTTCTTAATTCTCCTAATTGAACCTTCCCACTAGAAGTCAATGGAAACTCATCAAAATTCAATATATACTTTGGAACTTTATAATCAGCGAGATTCTTAGCTATGAAGCTTTTTATCTCATCTTCATTTAAGTCCATTCCCTGCTTTGGTATTATACAAGCTGCTATCTCTTCTTGTAGAACCTCAGCTTGTACTCCTATTACTTTTACTTGTTCAATGCAATTTAATTTCCCAATCCAATGTTCAATTTCTATTGGTGATATATTTTCTCCCCCTCGAATTATCATCTCTTTTATCCTGCCTGTTACATGAAGATATCCATTGCAATCTAGAAAACCTAAATCTCCAGTGTGAAGCCATCCTTCTTTGTCAATAGTGTTTTCTGTTTCCTCTTGCATATTATAGTAACCTTGCATCACATGATAACCCCTTGTCAGAATTTCGCCCACTTCATTTTCAGCCGCTTCTAAGTTTCTCTCTCTATTCCATATTTTAAGTTCTACATTATCTATACACTTTCCAGCTGTATTTGCTTTAATAGTCATAGAATCTTCGTATTCTGATATGGAAATACAAGGTGATGTTTCAGTTTGTCCATAGGATGTCTGGAGATATTTTATATCTAAACTCTCACAGATATTTATGTATTCCTCTGGATGAATAGCAGATCCAGCTACAATGCCGCTTTTTATAGAAGAGAGGTCATAGCTTCTCAGTTTTACATTTCTCACTAAGGCCATAAACATCGTTGGAACTCCATTTAGAACAGTACATTTGTATTTTTCAATCTGCTCTAAAACTTCTAAAGTCTTATAATACTTAAGCAAATGTAAACATGCTCCTGAATGGACTCCTGATAGTATTCCTGCAGTTATTCCAAAACAATGAAATAGGGGTACTGCTATACACATTTTATCCTCTTTAGTCCATTTCATATTTCTTGTAAGCTCTAGAGAGTTATTTACTAAACTATAGTGAGAAAGTTTAACACCCTTTGGCATTTTCGTAGTTCCTGAGGTAAACATTATACTGGCTGTATCATTTACCGAAACATTACTTTTAGCTGATTGAAGAAGTTCCTTTTCTTCATTAGTCATATGAAGAGGATAATCTCCTCTCATATACCATTTGACTTCTTGATTTTTTTCTAAATATAGTACTTGTCTTAGCTTAGTTAATCTGGAGGTATCTATGTTTTTCAATATCTCATTATAGTTGGTGTTTTTGCAGCTTTTTCCGCATAGAATGAACTCCACATCTGCATATTGCAAAATCTGTACAAGTTCTGTTTCCTTATAACAAGTGTTTATTAAGGTAGCAACTGCTCCTATCTTCACAAGTGCAAAATAGGATAATACCCAATTAGGATTATTTACACTCCATATTGCCACATGAGTTCCTTTTGTCATCCCTAGCTTTAAAAAATCTAATGCTAGAAAATCAGAAATTTCATCAACCTCTTTCCAGCTATAGCTATAATCACGATAACTTAGCCCCTTAAGATTTGGAGTTATTTTTGCACGTTCCTTTAAACACTCTCCTATTGTTTTTGAGATAAGACTATTCATATCATACACTCCCAGAATATTTTAGTATACTTGTATACATGTTTTCTATTATCATTATCCGATGCCTAAGCATCGGATAGTAATAAATCTTTATTTTGCTTTTCCCATTGCTTCCATAACCATTCTTATAACATATGGTATTATTACAACAGCAATTGTTACATAACCTAGGTATCCATAACCTTTCTTAACAAGTGGAAGCAATCCAAATTGTGCAATTCCAAATGCTAAGATTGTGAATCCTAAAGCTGTAAATATTGTCATCTTAGTTGGCTTACCATTTGCTTTTTCTCTAACCTCTGGTTTTTCAAAAGAATTAGTAACACGTTGAACTACACCAGCTATCATATTAACAGCTGTAGATATTGATCCTAAGATGATTAGTATTGAGATGATTGGAGTCATAAATGAAGAACCAACACCATCTCTAATTAATATTAATATTGGCACATTAGCTGTAGATAATGCTGGATTATCAACTATTGCAATCATTCCTAAAGTAGATAAGAATATGATTCCTGCATTTACTATAAATCCATATATCATACTAGTTTTTGCTTCTTTTTCAGATTTAAATGACTGTGCATGCTGAACTAATAGTCCTATTGATGCTAGCTGGAACGCTGAATATATGAAGCAACTCCACATGGCTGGTCCTGCTGGGGCTGCCTCTGCTGCCATGGAACTTATATTTGATGTTATATTACCCCATTGTGCTATTATGTTTGGAATATAAACTACTAATAGACCTACTATTATAATTACAGATAAAGTTGATGCTGCTTTTCTTACAAGATCAGTTCCATACATAGTTATTAAAAAGATAAATGCTCCTATAATAACTGTACAAACCATATATGGTAATCCAGTTAATTCTTGCATTGTAGAACCACCAGTAGCAAATGCCACCGCAGGTGCTAAGCATAAAAGCATAATATATACTATCTCATATAAGTTTGAGAATACTGGTGCAAACTTTCCATAAAAGCTATCATTGAAACTCTTATAATCATATGTATCGTGCTTCTTTGCATAGCGAAGTGCATACCATTGGAATATAGCACCTATTGCTTGTGCTAGAATTGGAGTAATTAATGTCCAGATACCAAAAGATACAAAGTACTGTATAAGCTGAGCACCAGAGGCAAATCCTCCACCGAACTGTGTTGTAAACCATACAAATGCCACTCCAATAGCTACGGGCATTTTATTCTTATCTATCATCCTTTTTTCCTCCTAAAAGTTTTCCTATATCATATCTTTAAAAGTTTGAATTATTGTATTTGCTTGTTCATAATTAACCATTTGACGGTCAACCTCTATTTGTAAAGTCATTATATTTGCTGCATCGCATGCTTTCTTAATGATTACATAGTCAAACTCTTCTGGGTCACAGAATTTTGTCATAATCATGATAACTCCATCTGCATTATATTCTTTAGCTAGATTAACTATATAGTCAGCACGTTTTTTATCAACATCATATAGCACAGAACAGTTATCCATATTAGCAAATTTTTCTGCTAAAGCTTCCATAGGATTTCCTTCTTCTTTTGTATCTACACCATATTGTCTAGATTCATGTGCTACATCATCGGCCACTATTTGAATTCCGTTTTCTTCAAATATATCTAATAAATTTTTGTTGTCTGCTAGTATACCAGATGTTACAACCTTGATCTTCTTTTTATCATTCTTAGGCATTTCATTTAGTTCTGACACGAACTTTTCAACTAATGCTGTGTGGTCCTCTTTTAACATAAAGTAAGCACTCTTGAAAATATCACTTCTTTGAGATGCCGTAATTGATGGATAATCCGCTAATACTCTGCTTAACTTTCTCATTGCCTCATTATGGGCATTGTATACTTTTATTGATTTTTTTAATTCTTCTTCAGAGAACTTAGCTCCAGTTGCAGCTTCTAAATCTCTTATTACTCTCTCATACCCTGCTTTTGTGAATGCCTTACCCACTTCATTATTACGATTTTGTGGATAAGTCATTGGTATAAATGGTATGCTTGGAACTGCATACTTCCAGTTTTGACCTAAACATTTTAGTGAATCGCATAAAGATGGAATTACTATTGCTGATATTCCTTCATATGCTCCTGTCATTCCTAGCTCTAAAACTGACTGCATTATACTGCATATAAAAGCTGGGAAATATCTCTTTGCTTCCTTTATTTCTGTATCTGCTCCCCATGCTCCAAATGGTACAAGTCCCATGGAGTGAATTATTTCTTCTGGTGTATAAACAGGAACACAGGCTACAACTTTTTTGCCTTGTCCAAGATAATTATCTAATTGCTTTTTTGGAGATGAAGCAATGTCATGAAATTGTTTTAGTAATTCATTAACTGCCATAATTATTTACCTCCCTTATTTGCTTCCATAATTTCAGCTAAGCCTTGAACACGAGTTTCATATTGTGCTTCTGAGAAATTACGAGGATCTGCTTGGTCTCCGTCAAAAGATGTTACAGGAATTCCACAGTTTTCTCCTATTTGACGGCTCATTTCGTACATAAATCCGCTCCAAAGTTTGCAAGAACGATTTGTATGAACTAATAATCCTTCTGCTTTAGTTTTCTTTACAATAGCTTCTCTCTTGTCACGAGCAAGTTCTAAGCTTATGGAATTTGGAACTCTACAATAAGCTCTTATAAGTCCATCGAAGTCATCATAAATAAATCCGAATGCATCTGCATATATTGTAGCTACCATATTTATTCCTCTAGATTTTAATCCAGTAGCTGTTGCACGAAGATGTGGCCAGCAAGCTATACCTTCAAACATTATTCTATGTTTTTCCTCTGCTCTAAAGGTGCTTGTACCATTTTCTACGGCTACCTTATATTCTTCAAGTAGTGTTTCAAAGGCTTCTGCTGCTTCTACAGTACCTCTAGCACATACAGCTACAGCCATATGGTTTAATAAGTCAAATCCATTCAATGGAGATGGTGTATATTTTGTATAAGAAGTCGCTTCTAACCAAGCTCTAGAAGTACGGTTTGAAATTTCCATAACCTCCTTGAACTTTTCATCAGACCATTTCTTGCCTGTTATTTCTTCTAATTGCTTAATCGCCGCTAAGAATTGTCCCTTAACATAAGCGATTTCTGCATCCGATACCTCGTAATCAGGATTGAATGGAATATCTATAAGAATCATTGGTATGTTTAATTCTTTTGCTATATTCTCATACCATTTAATCATGCAGTTACAAATGTTATTGCAACAAAGCACAAAGTCTGGCTGAGGCATATTCTGCTCTGGCGCATCTTTAATTTTCATATAAGCAAGGCTGATTCTTGCATATGCACAAATATCATTTGAATATCCATCAGCTTCTGATATATTACAAAGTTTCTCTCCAGCACCTCTTGCCGCAATTGCAGCTGCTTGGTTTTCTGGATAGCAAACCTTTACTCCTAAAGTTTGAAATATCTCTTGCGGGAAGTTACTTGCACACCATCCTATTTTTTCTCCCTTATCTTTTGCTTCTTGTACTTCCTTGTAGTGATTTACAATTATTTCATCAAGTTTATACTTTGCTGAGTTTGGATCCAGCTTGAACTTTGGTTTTTGAACCCCTTCTCCCATTAAGAAAACCTCCTTTAATTTTAATTTAATTTATCATAGGCATACAGTGCTGCACCTAAAGCTCCCATAAGCTGAGCTTTGTCTGAGTAAGCAATTGTAACTCCAAGTTCTTTCTCTAGAGCCTTACGTACTCCCCCATTTTGTGCAACGCCTCCGCTCATACATACTGTTTCTTTTATACCTATTCTTTTTGCTAATGATGCCACCCTACATGCTACTGATTCACATATTCCAGCAACCAAATCTGGTATATGAACTCCCATTGCAAGTTGTGAGATAACCTCTGATTCTGCAAATACAGTACATGTACTAGATATTTTTACAGGTTTATCTGATTTTTCTGCTTCAACCTCTAATTCATTGATATCTAATTGCAAGATATTTGCCATTACATCTAAGAACCTTCCTGTACCAGCAGCACACTTATCGTTCATTAAAAAATTAACCATTTTTCCTTCTGGATTTATGGAAAGAACCTTAGCATCTTGTCCTCCTATATCAATAATCGTTCCAACTTCCGGAAACAGAAAATTAACTCCCTTTGCATGACATGTAAGTTCACTAACTTCATAATCTGCATTTTTAAAGGTCTTTCTTCCATATCCAGTAGCAACTATGTAATCGATATTTTCTCTAGAAATCTTTGATTTTTGAAAAATTTCATCCATGGCCCTTTGCGGCCCAACAGTACCAGTACCTGCTACGATTATAGTGGAAGCTATTATATCCTTTCCATCTTTTAAAATAACTGCTTTTGATGTGGTAGAACCTATGTCAATTCCTAAAGTATATATATTATTCCCCTCCTTATCTATAATTTGTAAAATACTTTGGTACATTTTTAACAAAGTTGAGTAAAATTAAATTTGCTTTCTGTATTCTTGAATTTAAGTATTCTAGTATACAAGATGTAGCAAAAAATAATACTTTTATTTTAATAATAAAAAAGTCTGCATAATTGTCTATTGGAATGGATTATCAATTCTGCAAACTCATAATATCAATTTTTAAATAAAAAGTAAATATACAACCTTTAAAATATACTGCATTTTGTTTATTTTTACAAAATTACCTAGTAAAATATTGAGGATATTTCAATTTTACCTTATCATTGCTTCGTGATATAGTCTTTAAATGCCTCGCCATATTTTCTTGAGCTGATAAAAGATTATCACTTTTTATAGCTTCAATTATATGTTTGTGCTCATCAATTAGTTCATGCATCCTATCCTCAACTGCAACATTAAAGTTTCTCCATCTAGCTATATGTACCATTTGATCATTTAAAAGTTCTAATAATTTATATCTTTTAACACTATCTAAAAGTATTTTATGAAACTCTGAGTCAAGACTTTGGAATTCTACCTCATAATTTTTATAAGTACCATACTTTTTCTGTTTATTTAAGTTTTCCTCCAGCTTTTCTACCAAAGCTAGTCTATCAGATCTGTCTAATTTAGAAAACATCTCATATAAAACTTCTTTTTCAACAGCTGTTCTAAGCATCAAAAGGCTTTCTATATGATCTAAGTCAATTAAACTTACATATGTTCCTCTTTGAGGATATACTTCAACAAGTTTTAATTGATTTAACCTAGTAAATACAGTTCGTATTACTGATCTAGATACATTATATTCCTTACACATTTGATTTTCACTAACCTTTTGTCCTGGCTCTAATTCTAATTTCAAAATTCTCTTTTTAATACTCTTATAAACATTGTCTGTAGACATTGGTTGTGTTGTATTTTCAAAATAACTCACTGTTTCATCCTTCTCTTTCATATCTTTTCTATCATAAATACTAGTATACTATATTTCCCGTAAATTTGTAAGTAAATATATTTTTTTATATTATAATCCATTATTTCATAGCTTAATTAGATTTTTATATAAAAGTAAAATGTCATCTACAAATATAGATGACATTTTATTAAAATTCTTTCCTTAGTAATTTATATTTCTTACTTGGAAGTATGACTTTGGATGGTCACATATTGGACATTTTTCTGGTGCTTCTTCTCCTTCATAGATAAATCCACAGTTTAGACATTGCCATACTGATTTTTCTTCCTTCTTGAAAACACTGTCATCTTCTAAGTTTTGAAGAAGTTTCTTGTATCTTTCTTCGTGTTCCTTTTCTATCTTTGCTACCCCTTCAAATAGGAATGCTATCTTTTCAAATCCTTCTTCACGAGCTTCTTTTGCAAACTTAGCATACATGTCTGTCCACTCATAATTTTCACCCTCTGCAGCAGCTTTTAGGTTTTCCATAGTTGATCCTATTCCATCATTTAATAGTTTAAACCAAATCTTTGCATGTTCCTTTTCATTGTCTGCAGTCTCTTGGAATATTTGAGATATTTGAACATATCCATCCTTCTTAGCTTTTGATGCAAAATAAGTATATTTATTTCTTGCTTGTGATTCCCCAGCAAATGCCTCCATTAAATTCTTTTCAGTTTTCGATCCTCTTAACTCCATCATAATAACCCCTTTCATTTTTCCGTTTCAATTATTATTTAATAATAATTATTTGTTAATTAAATTTTATAGCATTTACACCCCTTTGTCAACACATATTTTCCAATTAATCAAAATTTTATTTTCAACACCTTATTTTTCTGAGTTTTTATTGATTTATTCTTTTAAAAAAGGTATTATTTTATAAAGTTGAAATAATATAAAAAAAGAGATTATTTTTAAATCATTAAGGTGGTGAAAATTTGGATATAGATAAAATTCTTCGTCTTGCCGTTTATGCAGGACAGATAATGCTAGAAAGTGGCGGTGAGATTTTTAGAACTGAAGAGACCATAATAAGAATCTGCAATGCCTATGGAATTAAAAATGCCGAAAGTCTTGTGCTTCCCACAGGAATAATGGTTTCTGTAAGTTCAGAATACTGCAACACTCACACTTATGTTAAAAGAGTTAAGACCATGTCTTGGGATTTAGAGAAGGTTTCTAGAATAAATACATTATCTAGAAACTTAGCTGTTAGAGCATATTCTTTAGATGATTTTGAAAGTCAGCTTAATGAAATTAATTCTATAACAGGATATAAAAATATAACGAAGCTATTTTCTGCAGCATTAGCAGCTTCATGCTTCTCTATATTGTTTGGTAGTACTCTTCATGATTTTATCTGTACCTTTTTTATAGGTATAATTTTAAGATTTGTAGCTGTGTGGTGTGGCCGTATAAACTTAAATCAATATTTCGTCAATGCTCTAAGCGGTATGCTAGGTGCAATAATGGCTATATCTTCGGTACAATTTGGTTTAGGCGACAACGTTGATACAATAACCATAGGAGCAATAATGCTTCTTGTTCCTGGACTTTTAATAACTAATGCCATAAGAGATACAATGCACGGTGATTTAGTCGCTGGACTCACACGTGGTGCTGAAGCATTTTTAGTTGCAATTTCTATTGCTCTAGGAACAGCTACTGTATTCCTACTAAAACTAAATATGGGAGGTATATAATATGTGGAAAGAAGTTTTAGCCGCATCCATAGGCGTTTTAGGTATAGGTGTACTTTTTAACGTAAGGGGTAAAAACTTAATTTTATCTGCTATAGGTGGTGGAATAGGTTGGCTCATATACAAAATTTTCATAGGTCTAGGTATGTCCTCAATTCCAGCTTTATTTGTAGCCTCCATATTCATAAGTAGCTATTCAGAAATATGTGCACGAAAGTTTAAAACTCCTGTAACTGTATTTCTCATAGGCTCATTAATCCCCTTAGTTCCTGGAGGTGCCATGTACTATACCATGTATGAAGCGGTCCAAGGTAACTCTCAAAGAACCTGGGATATGGTCCTTACGACTTTAGGTTCTGCTGCTATAATCGCCTTTGGTGTCGTTGTAGTATCAACCTTTATTAGAATAATAAAATTTCTCAAATCACAAAGACCATCTAAAGTTTAGATGGTCTTTGTGATTTTAATATTGACTTTTACTTTTATATTATGAAATAAATTTGTTATTTTTGCAGTTTTATATTCATACTAAAAATATTATCCTTGCTCTCTGCCCATATCTCTCCTTGATGAAGTTCTATTATATCCTTAGCTATGGCAAGTCCTAATCCAGAACCATCAATTTTAGAATTTCTAGAAGAATCTCCTCTGTAAAATCTATTGAATACAGATTTTATATCATCAAATTTGTCTTTTTCCATATAATTTTTTATTGTAATTCTGACGCTATCTTCCTCACTTTTTACATTTATATATATTTCAGTGCCATCTACACCATACTTTATACTGTTATTTAAAAGATTTTCAAAAACCCTTCCTATCTTCTCCGAATCTATTGAAATTTTTATATCAGATGCAGAAAAATCCTTAGAAAAGTGCATATTCTTTTTATTTGCCTCAGCAAAAAGCTCTCCTATGCTCTGCTCTATAACCTCTATTATATTTATTTCTGATTTTTCTAAAACTATATGATCACATTCAAGCTTAGAGTATTCAAAAAGTTCTTCTATTAAATTTTTTAATTTGTAGGACTTATCTAAAGCAATTTTAGCATATTTAGTCTTGTCATCATTGCTTATCTTAGAATTCTCTAAAAGCTGAAGATACCCTATAAGGGATGTTAGTGGAGTTCTTAAATCATGAGATACATTTGTTATGAGCTCTGTTCTAAATCTCTCCTCTTGTCTTTCCTTATCTATCCTCTCTTCTAAATTCTTAGCCATAGAATTCATAGAGGATGCTAATAGATGCAATTCATCATTTCCATGTTCTTTTAAGGTGTAGTTCAAGTTTCCTTCAGCAAAGTTATTTGCTCCTTCTGATAACTCCTTTATATAAACTACCTTTTTGCTTATAAAGTAATAAAGTATCATTATGGCAACTACTATAGACGATATGGTTATAATCAAAAAGTTACGTATTCCTTTACTTTGTGGTTGAAATTCTTTCCATATAAAAAGTGTTTCTTCTTTTCCATCTATATATATACTGTATCTTTGATATATATTTCCATCTTCTATGCCCTCTTGAAACACCTTTCTCATATACTCCATGTCAATATGATCTTCCATCACATTTTCTGACTTCATAATCATATTTCCATCTTTATCTACTATAGCCATCTTAGCTTTCCTATACTCTGATAATTCATTAAGATAAGTCTCTGAATTATAATCATTTTTGTTTATATACCTAGCAGCCTCTGTGTAAAGTTGATTGAAATCACTTATTATAGTTGTAAGGTTTGCTTCATTTCTAAGGGTAAGGATTCCAAAAGAAGTAGGAATAAGTATTATCATAACCACTAATATATTTATTGCTAAAAGCTTCTTTTTTAAACTTATATTGGTTTTTCTATTCTTATTTTTCAATTTTGTAACCTACCCCCCATACAAGTTTTATATATTGAGGATTCTTAGGATCTATTTCTATTTTTTCTCTTATATTTCTTATGTGAACAGCCACTGTATTGTCTGCATTATAAAATGGCTCTCTCCACACCTTTTCATAAATCTGCTCTGTGCTGAGTACTCGTCCTCTATTTTCAGCAAGGACCATAAGTATGTCAAATTCTCTTGGAGTGAGTCTCACAAACTTATCATCTACGAAAACTTCCCTGCTATCTAGATTTATCTTTATGTTACCTATATTAAGCTCATCTTCCTGCTCTTCTACTGCCTCATTGAATGTAGTCACTCTTCGAAGCTGCGACTTTATCCTCGCTATAAGCTCTAAAGGATTAAATGGTTTTGTCACATAATCATCTGCCCCTATATTAAGTCCTAAAATTTTATCGCTATCTTGTCCCTTTGCTGAAAGCATTATTATTGGCAGTTTTTTATCTTCTCGTACCTTAAGACAGGTTCTTACTCCATCCATTTTGGGCATCATTATATCAAGTACCATAAGATCTATTTCATGAGATTTCAAAATTTCTAAAGCTTCAATTCCATCCTGTGCCTTTAAAACGATAAACCCCTCATTCATAAGGTAAATCTCTATCATGTCTCTTATGTCCTCTTCATCATCAACAATCAGTATTGTAAATTCTCTTTTCATTGTTCCTCCCCCATCTCTTTGAAATTCCATAGAAGAAATTAGCTGAAAAAATTATAACAAGAGCCATAAGCGGATATGCGTATCTGCTAAAAGTGAAGTATGGAAGATAGCTTATGTTTAGTACAATTATTATAGAAAGTATAAAACCTGCCATCTTGTTCCTATTACCTCTTCTAAATCCTTTGACTATCCCAAGAACTCCTGTTATAAGTATCATATAGTGCCATACACCTGATATTATAAGTCCTGTTCTTCCATTCCAATAAAATGGCGATTCCCAGAGCTCTATAGTTTTTCCACCAGTATACCACCATAAATATTTCAAAGGTTCTTTAGGGACATATATTTTTAATCTTTCTAGTCCCATTTTAACCTGTTTTGCATCATTATCTATATAGTTGTCTCCTTCTTCATAAGGCACTCCAAAACCGCCACTCTTATCATAGTTTGGAAATGTTCCTTGAAGAAATGGATTTCCTGTAGACTTAGTAAATGGTATAAATGTATCGAACTCCTTGTAATTTCTAATCCACCACGGACTCATTACTGCACAAAAGATTACAAGAACTATAGACGTATATTTTATTATATCTTTAACTTTGTATTTGTTTCTGACCCAAAATATCAATATCACCAATGGGTATATTGCAATTGGTGGTCTAAACAAACAGCTTAATGCCCATACAAATCCTGCTGATATATAGAATTTCACCTTTTTTTCAGTGAGAGCATAGATACTGAGGTAAATGAGCAGAAGAAATAAAAATTTAAATAAGCACTCCATAAGCACTAAACTAGCAGCATAAGTCTCAACAAAATACAGTGAATCAATGAGACATGCTATTATAGCCGCTTTGCTGTTAAATATTTTTCTAGATATTAAAAATAACAAATACAAGCTTCCACATTGAAGTATCACTTGAAACACTCTAAAAGCTACAATTCCATTCATCTTTCCAAAAGCCCATGTAAATCCTGCAAGTACATATGTAAGTCCAGGCATTATAAATGCTGTAGGTGTTGTAATATCCTCATAAGTTAGCACTCCAGTATCAACCAAAGTCCAAGCACTTCTTATGTATTTCACATCATCATTATCAAAAGTCTCAAGACTCCCCAAAAGTGTTGAATTCCCCCAATTAAGTACTATTATTAAAGAAAAAATAAAAAAACATGCTATTATTCCTATTATACAATACTTTGTTTTTTTCTCTTCATTTTTTAGAGAAAACATATCCTCTCATCTCCAATCCTCTTAATTTTTAGCTATAAAGAAGGCTCCCAATATTATTAATCCTAAACCTAAAAATTTATTTACAGTAAATCTTTCATTAAAGACGAAGACACCTGCCATAGTTCCAAGCACATAACATAAACTCTGCATGGGATATACCTTGCTTAACTCAGCCTTGCTTAATATATAAAGCCATAACCCCGTAGCCACAATATATAAAAGCCCGCCTCCTAATATATAAGGATTGAAGATAAGTTCCATTATACCCTTAAAAGAAGCTGTAAAACTCACCTTCATGGTTCCAAGCTTCCATAAGACCTGTCCTGTTGCTAAAAGAATTATATTTATTCCTAATAATCCATAAATCATCTAATTCTCTTTCTCCTTCAAATACTCCCACATCACCGCATTTTCTTGAATAAGTCTAGTTATTATTTTCTTAATTCTAAATAGCTGTGTTATCATCCCTAATATTAATAAACTCTCTACTATCACCATGATTATAAGTATATTCACTTTTAATCCTCCTTCTAAAATGAGATTTTAGGAAGTGCAACTGATAACGTAGCTATAGTCACCTTTATCATGTAATAAACAGATTTAATAGGTGTTATTGATGATTTCCCCTCACACCTTGCTTGCATCTTTACTCCTACTTCTTTGACCTTCAGTCCATGTTTGCATGCATATACTATTGTTTCAACCTCTGGATAATCTGCTGGGTAGTATTCTGCAAAAAGTCTTATACCATTTTCCCCAACGATTCTATATCCAGATGTGGTGTCGTAGTAAGCTCTTCCACATAACATTGATACAAGCTTTGAAAAATATTTTATTCCTGCATTTCTAAATATACTTGGCTTATAATCAGTTTTTTCTATGAATCGTGAGCCAATTATCATATCGCACTTATCACTTTTCATATTTTCTATAAGCTTTTCCAAGTCTCTAGGGTCATGCTGTCCATCTCCATCTATTTGAACTGCCAAATCATAATTCTTGTTTAAGGCATAGATATATCCTGTCTGAACAGCGCCTCCTATTCCTAGGTTATATTTCAAATCAATAACCTTTGCTCCAGCACGCTGAGCTTCAAAATAAGTGTCATCCTTAGAGCCATCATTAACCACAACTACATCTACATTGGGATTAAAATATTTTATATTTTTCACGACTTTATATATATTTTTCCCCTCATTGTAAGCAGGAACTATGATTAAACATTTCATATTTACTCAAATCCTTTCCTAATCTATAGTTTTAATTTTATTTCCTAAGTATGAAGAAGTACTCAGGAAAGTTATGAAGAATTTATGAAGTTCTTTTCTTAATTCTTGCACATTTTCCATATACTTATTCAATTTACTTATGTATCATATTAATTTAGATTTCTCATCAATGATTTTCAAAATGAATATTCTTTATTTAATCATACAAAATATTTTTTAAATTTTACTTTCCATATTGTTTACAAATTTTCTAAGAGTAATATACAAAATTTATACAAACAAAAAAATTTATTGAATTTCATCAATTAAATTTCCTATATCTCAAGATTTATAGATTATTATAAGTAGTCTTAATTACTTCTTTAACTTTATTTTTATACTGTTTAAAAATGTATCATTTAAAGTTTATATAATACATTTTTATTCGTTATCTCAAAATAAATATATTTATTTATCTTACATAAAGCTTTAGTTATATTGCTCTTTTTGAAATTATTATAGAAATTCTTTAGTTTTCTTGTCATATTTTCTGTACTTGACTAAAATACAAATGTTTAGTTTAAAATTCGCATTTTTACATTTTTCATTATATATCATTAAATTATTTATTACTTTTTCAATATTCTCCTATCTTTTTTCTCAATTGCAATTACAAATTTATGTATTTTTAATCATTTACAATTTAACCACAACTAAACTTTATTGTAAATCTTTTCAAAGTGTATTATATTTTATTTATGTAAAATTTTATTATTAACTCTAATAAACACATTAATGGAGGAGGAATACACTATGAAAAAATTAGGTTTAATTCCAAAACTGATTATTGCTATCATCCTAGGTCTACTAATAGGATCTTTTATGCCAAAAATAGTAGTGCAAGTGCTTGCAACTTTCAATTCTATATTTGGTAACTTCTTAAATTTTGTAATCCCTCTTATAATTCTTGGGTTTGTAGTATCAGGTATAGCTGATCTAGGAACATCTGCTGGTAAAATGCTCGGTCTTACTACTGTTCTAGCTTATGGCTCAACTATAATTTCTGGACTCTTAGCGTTCTTTGTAGCATCAAACTTTTTCCCTAAATTTGTAGCAACTACTATATCAACTAACGCAGGTAATCCTGAAGATGCATTATTAGCTCCTTTATTTCAAATAGACATGCCTCCTGTTATGTCTGTAATGACAGCTCTAGTATTGGCATTTCTACTTGGGTTGGGGATAGCCTCATTAAAAGGAAAAGCATTATATAATATCTGCTTTGAATTCCAAGAAGTCGTTGAAAAAGTTATCGATAAAGCTCTCATTCCTCTTATACCCATACATATCATGGGTATATTCGCTAATATGACATATGCAGGAGAAGTAAAAAGTATATTCTCTGTATTCTGGAAGGTATTTCTAGTTATAATTGCTCTTCATCTTTTAATAATCTTATTCCAATTTACAGTAGCAGGAACAATATCTAAAAAGAATATTTTCTTTCTTTTAAAAAATCAGCTTTCAGGATATTTAACAGCAATAGGAACACAGTCATCTGCTGCTACAATTCCAGTAAATGTTGGAGTTGCTGAAAAAAATGGAGTTTCTAAAGGTGTTCGTGAATTTGTAGTTCCTCTATGTGCAACTATTCACTTATCAGGAAGTACTATCACCATAACCTGTTGTACAATAGCTGTAATGCTTTTAAATAATATGACTTTCACATTTCCTCAGATGTTTGGTTTCATAGCAATGCTTGGTGTAACTATGGTAGCTGCCCCTGGAGTTCCTGGTGGTGCAATTATGGCTGCTCTTGGTGTACTTCAAGCTAATCTCGGATTTAGTGAAGCTCAACTTGCTTTAATGATAGCTTTATACATCACTCAAGATAGTTTTGGAACTGCATGTAATGTATCTGGTGATAATGCTATTGCTCTAATTGTGGACAAATGGCATTCAAGACATGAGAAAAAAGAAGGCAAGATAAAGGTCTTAAATAAATAATATAAATTAAAAGGTTCCATTGTATTGATTAATTTCATACAAGGAACCTTTTTCATTGATTTTAAAGCTATTTATGTATATCTATTTTGACACAATCTTACAATACTATTTTATCCTTTCCATACATTCTATGCATTGATATTATTTGACTTTTATACTAAAATGATTTTTAAAGATGATATATATTGTTATTTCTTTAAACACACTGATATGATAAGAAAAGGAGATGATTTTTATGTTAGAAGCTGGAATTAAGGCACCTGATTTCACTTTACTAGACAAGGATGGCAATGAAGTTTCTTTAAGTGGAATTTTAGAAAAGCATCCTACTGTAGTTTTATATTTCTATCCAAAGGATTCAACACCTGGATGTACTAAGCAGGCATGTGGTTTTAGAGATTCCTACATGGAATATGAAAAACTTAATGTTCCTGTAATAGGAATAAGCAAAGACAGCGTAAAATCTCATTTTAATTTTGCTGCAAAACAAGAACTTCCATTTATACTTTTATCAGATCCAGATCTAAAAGCTATAAATGCATATGATGTTTACAAGGAAAAGAAACTATATGGAAAGGTTTCTATGGGGGTAGTTCGTACTACTTACATAATCAAAAATGGATTCATAGATAAGGTTTATGACAAGGTTAAAGCCGCTGAAAATGCTGCTGAGGTTCTTAGTTATTTGCAAGCAAATCACATTTAACTATAAAAGGTTGTTATAAAAAACTTTTATAACAACCTTTTACCAGTTTGTTGAAAAACCCCCTGTTTAAAAACAGAGGGTTTTTCTATTATTAGTTGTGGATAAAATTTAAGATTAAAAATATTATCGAAATTAATAATATAATATGAAAATAACAAAGATAGTCTTGTTGCTATCTTCTTC
>JALEZF010000004.1 GCA_022773025.1 Clostridium sp.
TGGACTTATGAGAGTTAGAGCTTTTACTCAAGATGATGCTCATATATTTATGCTTCCAGAGCAGATTAAAGATGAAATCAAAGATGTAATAAAGCTTGTAAATGAGATTTACACAACTTTTGGATTCAAATACGATGTAGAGCTTTCAACTAAACCAGAAAACTCCATGGGAAGTGACGAAGATTGGAGAATGGCTGAAGAATCATTACAGGCAGCATTAGATGAATTAGGAATGGAATACAAGATAAATCCAGGGGATGGAGCTTTCTACGGACCAAAGATAGACTTCCATCTTGAGGATAGTATCGGAAGAACATGGCAGTGTGGAACTATCCAGCTTGACTTCCAATTACCACAAAGATTTGATCTTAGCTATATCGGTAAGGATGGCGAAAAGCATAAGCCAATAGTTATTCATAGAGCCATCCTTGGAAGTTTAGAGAGATTTATAGCAATATTAACAGAGAATTTTGCAGGAAAATTCCCAGCTTGGATTGCTCCAGTACAAGTTAAAATCCTTCCAATATCCGATAAATTCATGGATTATGCAAAAGAAGTAGTTTCAGAGCTTGAAGCTGAGGATATAAGAGTTGAGCTAGATGATAGAGCAGAAAAGATTGGATACAAGATAAGAGAAGCTAGAAATGAAAGAGTTCCTTATATAGCTGTTATAGGAGAAAAGGAACAAAGTGAAGGAACTTTAGCTCTAAGAAGTAGAGATAAGGGAGAAGAAGGCAATATTGGAGTTGAAGATTTCATAGAAAAAATTAAGTATGAGATAGATAACAGACTTATAGAAGAAGAATAGTTTAAACAAAGAAATCATAGCATTTTGATTTAAATCTTAATGTTGTGATTTCTTTTTGTTTTTTTGTAGCACATATGAGTTGTCGTTAATATTTATATAATAAGGAATATTATGTATGATAGGAGATAACATATGGCGAAATCAAAGAAGAGAACTCAAACAGTAGAAGAAAAGTTTATAGATGTGAACAAGAGAAAATGTATAGGATGTACAGCTTGTGGTATGGCATGTACAGGCATAACTAATATATCTGTTTTGAGATCAGTAAATGATATGAAGAGATCTATAGATACTAAAAAGCCATCTTTTGAGGAAAGTGGATGCATATATTGTGGTCAATGCACATTAATATGTCCAACGGATGCTATAGAAGTGAGAAATGATATAAACAAAGTTAAAGAGGCTATAGCAGAGGGAAAGTATATGGTAGCAATAGCCTCTCCAGCAGTTAAGGCTATGCTTGGAGAGGAATTTAACCTTCCAATAGGTAGTGATGTAGAAGGAAAAGTGCAAGCATCTGCACGTAAACTTGGTTTTCAAAGGGTTTTTGATAGTGATTTTGGTGGAGATATGACAAGCATTGAGGAAGCTAAAGAACTTTTGAAGAGAATGAAGATAGAAGAAAATCTACCTATGTTTACATCAGCGTGTCCATCATGGGTAAGGTGGGTTGAATTATTTAAACCAGATATGATAGAACATTTATCAACAGCAAAATCTCCTCAACAAATGATGGGTACAGCTATCAAGACTTATTATGCTGACACCTTCAAGATACTTCCCAAAAATATATTTATACTTTCCATAGAGCCTTGTACTTCAAAGAAATATGAAGCAGAAAAAGAAGAAATGGGTAGGGATGGTTATAGAGATATTGATGCTGTACTTACAGTTAGAGAATATGCTCAGCTTTTGAGGGACAGCTCCATAGATATAAATGCTATGGCATCAGAGAGATCTGATGAATATATGGGTCAGTATTCAGGATCAGGAACTATTTTTAGCTATTCTGGTGGAAATCTAAAGGCTGTTTTAAGAGAAGTAAGCAGTGAATTGAATGAGATAAAAGTTGATTACTCTAAGCTTCAGCCTATAAGTGGATTAGAGAATAGTGTTCATGGAATAGCAAAGATAGGGAGCAGGGAAATAAAGATAGCTATAATCAACACAATAAAGGATGTAGAAAGGTTTTTAAGCAAAGATGGATGGAAGGAATATGACTTTGTGGAAGTAACCGTATGTCCTGGAGGATGCATAAATGGAGGGGGAGCTCCTAAGACCATAAAGAAGGCCGTTATAAAAAATAATAATTGCATAAGTTGTGGAACCTGTGTAGAGAAATGTCCTAGCTATGCAATACAGATAAAAGCTAATAAGTGTGCAGAGGTATCCCAAGATAAATGTATAGGGTGCACCTTATGTCAAGATATATGCAGGACTAAGGCCATAAGTATAAATACTTATGATAAAAATGGTGAAGATGTTGTAGATGATTATATTGAGCTTAGGAAAAATGTTATAGATAAGATTGATGAAAGGTCTCACATGAGATGTAGTGATGATAATGGAGAGGTGAAAGCAATGTACAGAGATTACATGATGGAACCATACGGAAACAAGGCAAAGAGTCTGCTTCATGAAAATTATATAGATAGATCCTCAGAACTTGAAAGTAAGGAATTAAAGGATAGAAATAGAAGGTCTAGATAACAAAAATGGTACGCATTATTTAGTGTAAGGCGTACCATTTACTTATTTGTATGGAAATTATATTAACATTACATAATTATATTGAAGTCAGTAAATGTTTACATTAATATATAATTATAAAGAGAATTTTAGACTTAGATAGAGTGTATAATTTGATATCTACATAGATTATAGTCATCATATAAAATCATTTATAGGAGGAGAAGAACTTATGGGAAAATACATTATGGCATTAGATCAAGGCACTACTAGTTCAAGATGCATATTATTTAGTGAAAGTGGAGCTATAGTATCTACAGCTCAAAAGGAATTCACACAAATATATCCTAATGCAGGATGGGTAGAGCATGACCCTATGGAAATATGGTCTACAGAATATAGTGTTGCAGTAGAAGCAATGGCTAAGATTGGAGCAAAGCCAGAAGATATAGCAGGTATAGGAATAACCAATCAAAGAGAAACAACTATTGTATGGGACAAGAGAACAGGGATACCAGTTTATAATGCTATAGTGTGGCAGTGTAGAAGAACTTCAAATTTCTGTGATGAACTAAGAGAAAAAGGCTTTGAACCAAAAATAAAGAGCAAAACTGGATTGATATTAGACCCTTATTTCTCAGGAACAAAAATAAAATGGATTCTAGATAATGTAGAGGGCGCGAGAAAGGAAGCAGAGGCTGGCAATCTTTTGTTTGGGACAGTAGATACATGGCTTATTTGGAATCTGACTAAGGGCAAGATCCACGCAACTGATTATTCCAATGCCTCAAGAACCATGCTATATAACATATATGATTTGAAATGGGATGAGGAGCTTCTTGAGATGATGGACATACCAGTATCAATGATGCCACAGGTTCTTCCATCAAGCTATAATTACGGTGTCACTGATAAGTTTTTGTTTGGTGCAGAAATACCTATAGCTGGCGTTGCAGGGGATCAACAATCAGCTTTATTTGGACAAACATGTTATGAAGAAGGTACGGCAAAAAATACTTATGGTACAGGGTGTTTCATGCTTATGAATACAGGAGAAAAAGCTGTTGAATCTAAAAATGGTCTTATTACAACCATAGCATGGGGAGCTGATGGAAAAGTTGAATATGCATTAGAAGGAAGTGTATTTGTAGCAGGAGCTGCTATACAATGGCTTCGTGATGAGCTTAGGATGATAAAGTCTGCGGCAGATACAGAAGAATATTGCTTAGCTGTAGAAGACACAAATGGAGTATACATGGTACCAGCCTTTGTTGGACTTGGAGCTCCTTATTGGGACCCATATGCCAGAGGAACCATTGTGGGACTTACAAGAGGAGCGAAAAAAGAACATTTCATAAGGGCGGTAGTAGAGTCCTTGGCATATCAAAGCTATGATATATTAAAGGCTATGGAAGAGGATTCAGGAATAACTCTAAAATCCTTAAGAGTAGATGGAGGAGCCTCAGCGAATAATTTCTTGATGCAATTCCAATCTGACATCTTAGGTGTTGATGTATTAAGGCCACAAGTTATAGAAACCACAGCTTACGGAGCTGCCTGTTTGGCTGGACTTGCTATTGGAATATTTGAGAGTAAAGAAGAGATAAAAACTAGATGGACTTTGTCTAAAAGATTTTCTTCAAACATAGAAGCTCAAAAGAGAAAAGAGCTTTTATCAAAATGGCATGAAGCAGTAGAAAGATCTCAAGGATGGGTAAAATAAATTAATAGATATTAGTAAAAGGGATGTCTTAAGTAGATGTCCTTTTTTATATGAAAAATATTATAAAAAAATTTATAAATGAAAATGCAAGAAAACATTCAAAAAATAGATTAAATAATTCAAATTATATGAAAAGGTTGCCATGTGGAATGAAAATCACAGCTGAAAGGATATTATCATATTGTTAAGTAAATATAAAATAAGGTATTAAAGTATTAATAAAAATAAAATAACTTTGATATCAATCAAAAAGCGGAAAGTATAAACTTAAAAAGATATGAAAAATAACTAAAAATAGACACTATAATTGTGAATGCATATAAAATAAAAACAATTGTTTGACAATTATAAATTTACCGTGATATAGTAATGAACAAGCAATTCATGCAATTGCAAGACAATTAAAACAATAACAGATAATGACTATGACGAAGATAAAAGCTATTAGGAATTTGACTACAGAGAACAGGGGGAGCTGAGAACCTGGTTAAATGATAGTGCAATAACTCACTTCCGAGTTGAGTGCATGAAAGCTATAAATTATTATTTATGGTGAGTAAGGTACAACGTATGGCAACGTTAAAGGCCTAGGGTTTGATAGAACCTAGTGATGTTAATTCTGTGAGGAATTGGCGAAATAGAGTGGTAAAGTGTTAATGACGCCTCTATATGTATTTTAAAAATGCATATAGAGGTTTTTTTGTTAACTAAAATAAATAAATTTGGGGGAGATGGAGAAATGAAAAAGAAATTATTAGTATTTTTATCAGCAGTAATGATGACAAGTGCTTTTGCTGGATGTGGAGCTAAAGCATCAGGAAAGGACTCGGACACAGTAAAGGTGGGGCTAAACTATGAACTTTCGGGAGCAGCAGCAACTTATGGACAAAGCATTGTGTCAGGTATAGAGCTTGCTTTTGAAGAAATAAATAAAGATGGCGGAGTTCTAGGAAAACAAATCGAAGCAGTAAAGGTTGATAACAAATCTGAGAATGCTGAATCAGCTAATCTAGCTACTAAACTTGCAACAAAGGATAAGGTTGTAGCAATATTAGGACCTGCAACATCAGGAAATACAAAGGCAGCAGCAGTAGCCGCTACTACAAACAAAGTACCTCTATTATCAGCATCAGCAACAGCTGACGATGCAACTTTAGATAAGAACGGAAAAGTTTTAGATTATGTTTTCAAAACCTGCTTTAGTGATTCTTTCCAGGGAGTTATAATGGGTCAATTTGCAGCAGGAGATTTAGGAAAGAAAAATGCTGCGATCTTAATGGATAGTGGTAGTGACTATAGCAAAGGACTTACAAAGAGCTTCAAAGAAACTTTCACTTCAAAGGGTGGAAAGATAGTTACAGAGGAAGCTTATGCAGCAAAGCAAACAGACTTTAAAGCCGTTTTAACTAACATAAAATCTTCAGGAGCAGAGGTTGTATATGTACCAGGATATTATGAAGAAGTTGGACTTATCATAAAGCAAGCCAGAGAATTAGGAATAACAGCTCCAATCATAGGTGGAGATGGATATGATTCACCAAAGCTTTCAGAACTAGCTGGTGCCAATGCATTAAACAATGTATTTTATACTAATCACTACTCATCAATGGATACTACACCAGAAGTTGTAAAATTTAAGGATGCATATAAAGCTAAGTACAACAAAGATGCAGATGCATTTTCAGCTTTAGGATATGATTTAGCATATTTCTTAGTGGATTCTTTAAAGAGAGCAGGAGAAGTTAATAGCGATAAGTTAAAGACAGCCCTTGCAGAAACTAAAGACTTCAAAGGTATAACTGGACAATTCTCAATGGATGAAAACCACACACCACTTAAAGCTATAACAATACTTGAAGTAAAGAATGGCGAAACAACATTCTTAAAGAAATTAGATCCTAAATAGTTATTAATTTAGGTCAACAAATATTGATAGGAATTCATCTTTTAGGTTTTCCTATCAATATTAAATTTTAAAAAATATATGGGTCAGCCATATATACTTTAAGATTTAATACAAATCAGTATTTAACCATTATAAAAAAGGAAGTGAAGTCATTGGAACAACTTATTCAACAATTAATCAATGGATTGTCCCTTGGAAGTATATATGCACTTATTGCATTAGGATACACTATGGTCTACGGAATTATAAATCTTATAAACTTTGCACATGGAGATGTGTACATGCTGGGGGCCTTTATTGGATTTGGACTTATAACGATTTTGAAAATGAATTTCTTAGGAGCGCTACTTATATCAATGGTGTCTTGCGCTATTATAGGAATAGTCATAGAGCGAGTGGCATATAAGCCTATACGAAAATCTTCTAGAATAGCAGCACTGATAACTGCTATAAGTGTTTCATTATTTTTAGAGTATGGAACAATGTATTTTGTAAAACCTGAGTCAAGAGCTTTTCCTCAAGTATTAGATAATAAGACAATAGAGCTATTTGGTGGAAAGTTCATGGTAAGCTCCATAGACATATGGATAGTGGTGATAACGGTAGTACTTATGGTGGTACTGCAATATGTAATACACAAAACTAAAATGGGTAAAGCTATGAGAGCCGTTGCTATGGATAGCGAAGCTGCCCAATATATGGGAATCAGTATAGATAAAACTATATCTTTCACTTTTGCTATAGGATCTGCTCTGGCAGGTGCAGCAGGAGTTCTGGTTGGAGTTTATTATAACTCAATAAATCCTTTAATGGGAGTTATGCCAGGACTTAAGGCTTTCGTAGCGGCGGTAATCGGAGGTATAGGAGTTATTCCAGGAGCCATGTTCGGAGGATATTTCCTTGGAATGACTGAAACCATGGTAAGTGCCTATGGTGGATCTCTATACAAAGATGCTGTCGCTTTTGCAATTTTAATCGTAGTTTTACTTATAAAACCAAATGGGTTATTTGGCAAAAATGTAAAAGAGAAAGTATAGGAGGAGTAGCATGAGCATATTGAACAAAAGGAATATAACATGGTCAATCATTATAATAGCTGTATATGCACTTGGACAAGGTTTAACTGTTGCTGGAATTATTGATTCTTATACATTTATGAACATTGCTCCTCTTGCAATAAATATAATCCTTGCAGTAAGTCTTAATCTGATAACAGGAATAACAGGTCAGTTTTCATTAGGTCATGCAGCATTTATGGCTGTAGGAGCTTATACATCAGCAATACTTACTTCAAATTTTGGAATGCCGTTTATAGTAGGAATAATAGGAGCAGCACTTATAGCCGCAGTGGCAGGTGTACTTATAGGAATACCTACTCTTAGACTAAAAGGCGATTATCTTGCAATAGCTACATTAGGATTCGGAGAGATAATAAAGACATTACTTCTTAATAATGAATATGTAGGCGGAGCAAGTGGATTTAATTACATTCCTCTATACACAAATTGGACATGGCTTTTTTTGATGGTAGTTTTAACAATTGTAGTGATAAGCAATTTTATAAAGTCCAAGAGTGGTAGAGCTTGTATAGCAATACGTGAAGATGAAATAGCAGCAGAGGCTATGGGAATAAACACTACCTTCTATAAGGTTTTAGCATTTGTTATAGGTGCATTATTTGCAGGTATTGCAGGAGCATTATATGGAGGATATTTAAGCTTTATAACTCCAGAATCCTTTGGATTTATGAAATCTATAGACATACTAGTTATAGTAGTTTTTGGTGGCATGGGAAGCATAACAGGGTCTGTAGTAGGGGCTATAGCTATATCCTTCATATCAATAGCATTACAAGGAATACCAGAGCTAAGAATGGTAATTTATTCAGTAATACTGTTTATAATAATGGTTTATAGACCACAAGGAATAATGGGAAACTATGAATTCAAATTGTTCAGGAAAGGAGGAACTAAGAATGCAAGCGTTAAGGGTTAATAATTTATCGAGAGATTTCGGAGGAGTTAGAGCATTAAGCAATGTAAATATGGATATAGAACATGGAGATATCGTTGGACTTATAGGTCCTAATGGAGCTGGAAAGACAACTCTATTTAACCTATTAACAGGAATATATAATCCATCAGAAGGTGAGGTTTTCTACAAATTTAATAAGGAAACATCTATAAAGAATATGAAGCCTTTTGATATAGCAAAGCTTGGTGTTTCTAGAACATTTCAAAATATAAGGCTTTTTGGAGAGATGACTGTAGCGGAAAATGTAAAGATAGGAATTCATAAGAATATAAAATATAATGTTTTTTCATCAATTTTTAGATTACCTTCTTACTATAAGCAAGAAAAGGCTGCATGCAATACGGTTAATGAGCTTTTAGATGTATTTGGACTTTTAGATAAAAAGGACGAGCTAGCAAAGAATTTGCCTTATGGTGAACAGAGAAGACTTGAAATAGCAAGGGCATTAGCATCAAAGCCAAAATTCATACTATTAGATGAACCAGCCGCAGGAATGAATCCAAATGAAACAAATGAATTAAGAGAACTAATCAAATGGATAAAGGCTAAATTTGATATAACCATAATATTAATAGAGCATGATATGTCTCTTGTAATGTCTGTATGCGACAATATCTATGTTCTTGACCACGGCGAAATGATTGCAAGTGGTACACCTAAGGAAATAAAAAATAATCCTGTAGTTATAAAAGCATATCTTGGAGGGGAGGACTAATAATGTTAGAACTAAAAAACGTAAATGTACATTATGGAGCGATACATGCTCTTCAGGGTATAAATATAAAGGTAAATCAAGGGGAGATTGTTACTCTAATCGGAGCAAACGGAGCAGGAAAATCAACTACTTTAAAGGCTATATCAGGAGTTTTAAAGCCTACAACTGGGGAGATACTATTTGAAGGAAATAACATAGCAAAGATGAAATCACATAATCTAGTTTCATTTCTTCTATTTCCTCCTATAAATCCTTAGATTTCAAGGGATTTCAGCATACTTACTTTAATAGGTGGGCCATTTAGTGGGCCATCATATTGCCATAAGCGCTTCTGCTACCAAATCAATTTCTTTTTTCTTTTCTTCTTCGGTAGTATGAACATATAAGTTCATGGTAATTCCAATATTTGAATGGCCCAGTAGCATTTGAAGTGTTTTGGGCTTCATACCTGCTTCAATACATCTAGTAGCAAATGTATGTCTCAAAATATGCATTGAAAATCTAGGAATCTGTGCTTTGTCACAAATCTTAAACAATGCCGTATCATATGTACTGTTCTTAACTGGTGTCCCCTTTCTGCACAGAAACACAAACTCTTCCCATTCTTTTGAAATTTCTGAAATCCACTTATTCTTTTCTTTTTGTTTATTCAGTATAGCAACCGCTTCTTCTGTTAAAGGTATCGTACGATAACCTGATTTACTCTTGGGTTCTCCAATACGCCACTCTTTTACACTATAACGGTATTCCATACTCCTGCGAATCTGAATTGTTTTAGATTCAAAATCAATATCTTCCCATTTCAATCCAACTAATTCGCCTGTCCTCAATCCGGTTTGAAGAATAAATCGATACTGATTTTCATAACTCTGCCCTTCTGCATATCTCAAAAATATTTTTTGCACATCTCTTTCTAATGCAACTTTCTTCTCCGAAGGTTTTCCCATATCACTCTTTACTGACCTTTTACAGGGATTCGTTCGTAATACTTCATTTTCTTTTGCATATTCAAGCATATTATATAATGTAATTCTTGCTTGATAAATCGTGGACGTACGATAGCCTTGATCCGCCATATCATAAAATATCTTTTGACAATGTAGAGGTTTCACATCTGATAATGACATTTTCCCAATCAATGGTTTAATATTTCTTATATATCTCTCCGTATAATTACGAACCGTATTCGGACGGACTGTTTTCTTCTTTATTCCAATCCAGTAATCAAACCAATGATCCACCAACATATCAGACGGCATTGAAATATCACTATGTTCATCTACATAAATCGCATCTGCAAGCCAAGCTCTACACTCTTGTAGCTTTTTGAATCGTTTATGCTTTCTCTTTCCAAACCTATCTACAAATCTTGCGGAGTATAATCCTGTACTTTCCTGTGATATACCCACACCAAGTTCTTTGCCTTTTAAATCTTTTCCCATATTTTAGCTCCTTTCAAAGAAGCCCTAATACAGTATCTTATATTATACCATACCATTTTATCTTTGTGAATATTCAATTTCCATCTCATCTCCTATCTCTTAAATCTCTATATTTTCCGAAATAAATCTTTCAAATTCTTTTCTCTTTACAAGTTTTTTAGCTCCTACATAAAGTACAAATGGGCATCGTGGTTCTTTTAATAAATTACTAATTCTATTTTGTCCAATATTACTATATTCAGCTGCCTCTTCAATTGTAAGAGCCACCTTTTCATAAATCGGTACATATGGTTTATTCATAATATCCTTTCCCTGTTTTTACGTGCATAGCATAAATTTCACCTCGCAATACACACGACCATTTTTTGAAATAAATGGTAAATATCTTTGACATTGGCGGCTGGCAAAGGTATCTATAAAGACTGCCAATGCCAAAGCAGTTTTTTGCCAATGTCATCTTTTATTCTGTGATTAACGCAACTGTTTTTCTTCCCTGACACCAGTCGTAGCTCAGTCTGTTTTCCAGCTGCTTTCTTGCATCTCTTCCTGTTCTGGAAGAAATCCCATAAGCAAGTAGTTCTGCCTCTAATTCTTCTAAACACATTACTTTTCGTTTGGTCAATAACTCCAGGATCAACTTCTGTGCCTTTTCCAGTTTTGTTTCCTTTTTCGTTCCTGCTTTCCCCATCAGCAGATCTTCAATGGATATAACGTATTCCCCTAACCATTTTAAGCCTTCTTCTCCTAAAGAAAACGCTACCGGATTTTCTTTTTTAGCAAGAGAATCCTTTTGCTGATATACCACTCGGATATCCTGTTCCTTCTCTTTTTCCACCTTTTCTACAAATAAGATGCTTCGTACTGCCGCTGCGATATCAATGGATCCCAGGGAACGGTAATCGCTCTGACTTCCCGATGACTTATTCAAATGTCCAATGAGAACAATGGCACATCCAGTTCTCTCTGCAATCGTACTGAGATGTCGAAATAAGGGACGGATCTCATTTGCCCGGTTCATATCCACATTGGCTCCCAGATAAGCCTGTATGGGATCCATGATCATGAGGCGTACATTGTTCTGGCGGATGGCTTTTTCAATCCGATCATCCGTCATAGAAAGCTGTTTTTCATCTTCATTGATGAATCGCACCCTTGTCATATCTGCACCACATTTTGCTAATCTAGGCTTAATGGTATCTGCTATCCCATCCTCTGCTGTTTGATACAATACATTAAAGGGTTCTATGGGAAGTGCATTGGGAAGTTCTTTTCCATTCGTACAGTATGCGGCGATTGCCATTGCAAGCCATGTTTTTCCTTTTCCCGGATTTCCCTGGATCAAAGTAACCTTTCCAAAGGGAATGAATGGATACCATAACCACTGAACCACCGTTTCCTCAACCTCCGACATTTTCATGACCGGAACTGGTTTTTCCCTGGCATCTCTCCAACACATCTGCTTTGCCATATTTTCTACCGGAACTTCTGCTACCAGACATTCATTCCAGTCTTTCTTCACCGGTTCTAATCGGTACACACTCAGTTCCTCCGGAATAAGAGAAACAAACTGCCTGCATCTCCCATTTCCAGGCTCATCATTATCCAGACACAAGTAGATGGAATGGATCTGAGGATATTCTGTATACATCCGTTTCATTGCTTTTTCACTCAATCCTCCCAGAGAAATATAACTATGCTTTTCCCATTCTTCCGGAACTGCGGTGATATAAGATAAAAGATCAATGGGAGATTCAAACACAAACAGTTTTTCATCCGTTCCTATATGGCCAAATCCATAGGCTTTTTCCGAACCTCTTGCCTCCCCACGATATCGGTTCTCATCAGTTCCCCGCATAGCTGCATATCTGGGATTCTCTTCTTTATCTCTTCCAACGAACACCACATTGTGATATTTTTTACTTTCATAAATATCCCCCTTTGCAATCATCTGATCTATCAGCCATTCCGATAGTTTTCTCTGCTCAATGAGATACTTCCTTGCAACCTCACAGCTTTCATTTTTTTCTGGCAGTTCCAATCCAGGCAAGGGGATGGGGCAGACCTTCTGTCTGCCTGCATCTTCCTTCGCCGTTCTTCTGTTGGTTTCTCCAACTCCCTCTTCTCCTAATAATTCTTTAACTGCCTCTGCAAAAGAAAGACCGTAGAATTCTTTCATAAAATCGATGGCATGACCGCCTTTATTCTGACTAAAACGATACCATTCATTCTTGTTGATCATCACACTGTCATGTCGTAACCACCGGTATTCCTTTCCACATCGTTTGAACTGTTCTCCTCTCCCAGAAAGAAAAACATATAAATCGGTATCATCTGCTCTTTGAATCTGTTCTCTTGTATATTCTTCCATTTCCTTAAACTCCTCCTATAATTCCATTCCATGATGTTTCTTCTTTGGTTTCATGGTTCTCACTGCCTCTTTTGTTTCTGTGGATTCCTCCCGATTGTTTGTTTCTGGAAGAAAAGCTCCTTCGCCTTCCTCTGCCATCAAAACTTCCACATGATTTTTGACTTTCTCATACTTTCGTAACATGGCATGGATCCGTTTATCTTCCTTTCGTAAAGCAGCAATCTCTTCCGATAAACAATCTGCTTCTCGCTTCCATTTTCCTTCTGGTATTTTTCCATTCGCATCCAGATTTTCTTTTAAGATTCTTTCCGAACGATAATATCCGCTAAGTTCCTTCTTATGTTCCTCTTTGAATTTTTCCCTGCCAAAATATTTCTTCTTTAATTCCAGATAAACAGGTCTTGTTTCAAAATACTCTTTCATTGCATAAAGGTTGACATTGACCCTTTGTAAAGCAGCCAGTTGTTTTTTCAACCTCTGGCTCACTTCCTTCAGCTGCGTATCGAATTCCTGGATTTTCTCTGTCAGCTGTTCTGGGGTTCTCACATCCTGCTCTTCCAGAAAGCGGATCGTCTCTGCAAATTGTTTCAGATTTGTATTCTTCGCCTTTTGTGTTCCATAAGCGTAGGATTCTGCGACTGCATTTCTCTTGTCATAATAGTTTCTTAGATAATCCGCTAAAGTTGGCTGATGTAAGAACAGCATCCGTTCCATCAACTGGCTTTGTCGAAGCAAAGACCATTGAAGAAGATTCTTCGCCCGTTCTTTCATATCATTTAAGGCACGGATGAGTCTGTTTAAACTTCCCAGTGCAGTTGAAATTCCTCTTGCTTCCATTGCCTGTACATTCGGTCCTTCATGCACCATCGGGATCTTATCAATCCCCCGTTCCTCATAAGATCTGGCATCGACTCTTTCTGTAAGTCCTTTTTCTTCATACAGTTCGTTGCACATCTTCGCCCAGGCACTTCTCAATTCTTCCAAGGTTTCTTTCCTGCTCCAATCCGTTGTATGTACCGCCCGAAATACCGGTTGTCCTTTCTGATTCAAAACCGGCTGTCCATCCGGTGTCAGTACTGGAACCTTTTTTTGTTTTTGTCCCCAGGTACCATCTTCCTGTAAAGGGCGGATGGGAACCATGATGTGCATATGGGGATTGGGTATTTTATCCTTTGCCTTCTTCGGATTATGGATCGCCAGATCTGCGATCATCCCTCTTGCGACTAACTGTTCTTCTACAAATCTTCTTGCAAGCTCAATATTTTCTTCCATAGAAAACTCATTCATCAAGGCAATATCAAAGCTGTGTGCCAGCTGTGCTTTCTTATTCCCTTCGATCCATTCCACCTCATTCCAAAGGGTCTCTCTGTCTTTGAATCTCTCCGGAGCCTGTTGGGGAAGATGGATCTCCGCTAATACCACACCGCCTTTTCTCGTATAATCACTTACTTCTCCATAATACGTACATTCCAGTTTTGTACCAGCCCGATAGGCAGCACTGGCAATGACAGACTGTCCTTTTCCTCTGGACAATTGATTCAGATGAAAGTGATAACATCCCATCTTACTCATCTCCCTGTGGCAGTTCGCCTCGCTGCATTGCCTTTAATAGTGCTTCCTCTTCTGCGAATTCTCGTTCCTTCGCTTCTGCAGTTTCCGCCCGTCCACGAACCATTTCATGAACGACATCACAAAACTTACAAGCGTGATTATGAAGAAGTTCATCCATCAGCTGATAAAATTCTGCCTCTGTCAGATATTTGGTATCTTTACAGATTGCTTCTATGGCTGCTCCTTTCTGGATCAACAGATGGGTTCGTGCCTTTCTTTTTTTCTTTTTCTGTGTATCCAGATAGTTCAAGGATCTCTGGATCCTGTGCTCTGCCTGTTCCTTCTCAAGCTTTGCCTGTTTCAATGCAGCTTCTGTTTTTTCAATCTCATAAAGTGCTTCCTGCGTATATTCCTGAAATGTTTTCTTCTTCGCCATATCGTTCTTTTCCTCCTTTTTCAACTCTTCCATTTTCTCTGTTACAGGATAGGCATTTCTGCCGGAAGGGAAACCCTTCTTCGGATGGATCATCCGCAAACACTTTCGGAATTCCCCTTCAGAAAGATGCTACTTCCGTAGGACGCACATACCTTTTAAGGTATATAAGTGCGCTCTTCTGCTTTCAGCATCCGAGTTTTTCTTACTCAAACGGAAGTTCTTCTCCGTCTGGAAGATGCATAAATCCATCTGGATCGGTATCTTCTTTCTTTTCTGCTCCGGACAGTTTCTTCCCTTCTGCGAAATAATGTTCTTCTACGATCACGTTGGTGGCATAAACTTTATTCCCCTCCTGATTCACATAGCTTCCTGTCTGGATCCGTCCGCTTACTAAAATCTTCAACCCTTTTTTCAGATATTTTTCTGCAAACTCAGCATTCTTCCCAAAGGTAACACAAGAAATAAAATCTGTTTCTGCCTTTCCATCCTTTCGATATCGTCTGTCTACTGCCAGCGTGTATCGTGCCATTGCAGTACTGTTTTCATTCTGGAGATATTTCACCTCCGGATCTTTTGTCAGTCTTCCCATTAAGATTATTTTGTTCATGTAGTTTCTCCTTTCTCTTTTCGTTTTTTCTTTGTTCTTGAATCAGGCCCGATTCCTTTAAGGTAAATATAATTTGTTCCTCATATATCAGAACGTAGAGAGGGCTTTTTACAAATAAAAAATGAATTTTATTTTTTTGTCCTCATATAACGAAAGGTTCAGAGGGGAAAATACAGGGTGAAAAAGGAAATTTTTTATTTTTCTGCACAAAAAAATACCCCTATGACTTCAAAATCGAAATCATAGGAGTATTTAATTCAACCTACTCAGTGGGGTGTTTTATATTTTGTTTTACACATGTCATTACAGTGTTTTTCAGTTCGATAAACTGAAATTCTCTTTATGCCTAATCAGTATCCAATTTCTTTATAGCTTTTTGAATTTCTGGATCTTCCTTTAAATAACTCATCTCTTCATCATGATTTATTGCCCGAACAAAATATTTTTGAAATTTAGGACCGATTGTCTCACCAACTTCTTTTTTCTGTATATGACGATACAATGGAGATTTTTCAATTTCCCACTTTTTTGTAAGTGACTTTAACATTGGTAAAAATATTTTCAGCGCTTTTATTCTATTTTTTGTTGCATCATAAAGCTGTGAGTGAGCGACATATGAATAATATTCCCAAAGGTCAAATAATTTTGCAGCATCCCGATCTACATCTGCAATGTATTCTGCATCAGATATTCTTTCTTCTTTTATCGCAATCTCCATAAGTGTCATCAAACAGGAGTGTATCTCACTCATTGCAGATAATAATTTTTCTTCTGTTAATCGTGCTGCTTTTGTATATTCTTCTTTTGCAATATACAAATTTGCTTGTAATTGTTTTCGATCTACCCAGCTCTCTTTGGAAAAGGTATCTAATATTTCTTGAGCTTCATCATATTCTTCTTTCTCTATTAATTTTGATATCAGCATCCCCTGTGATTGTTCTCTAATATTCACGTCTTTACTTTTCGATGCAAGTTTATGCAAATTTAGAATTTCTTCTTGATACTTTTTCTCTACTTTTTTACCTGAGAAAATTAGTAATCCTTCCAATAATACTGCAATATTTCCAATCAGTGCATCACAGTTTGGAAATTCCTTTATTTTTTCCATTGCTAAGGAATACCCTTTCTCGAAACCATCTTTTTCAACTATCTCTGTTATTTCATTCATAAAAAGTGCAATTTCCTTATCAGATAAATTTTCCTGAAAGGATAATAATGTATTAAGATCTGTATCCAATAGTCTAGCAAGTGCAGGTAATAACACGATATCCGGATATGTACTTCCGGTATCACATAGTTAAAGATATTGGTGTCATTTAATCAATTTTGCCGATAAAGCGATAGAAGATTTCTACCTCCTGTTCCCGGCTTCCGTCCTCACCTTTGACCGCTTCATGGACAACGATTTTTTCAATCAGCGTATTCAAAAGTTCAGCGGTCAGTTCTGTTGGATTGACGCACTCTTTCATCAAGGCAATCCATTTTTCTGCGTCTGCGGCGTTCTGGCTTTCAGTGGCGATAGCGGATTGAAGCCGCTCAATCTTTTCGTCCAGTTCAGCCTGTTCGCTTTGGTACTTCCCGGACAGCATAGAGAAGTTGTATTCCGTGATACGCCCCGCCGCCCAGTCCTCATACATCCGGGCAAACAAAGTATCGACTTCGGCTTTTCGCTTCTCT
>JALEZF010000027.1 GCA_022773025.1 Clostridium sp.
TTAGGAAAAACTAAGCATCTGGTGATAATGCGTAATTTGGTAATACCCGTTCCCATACCGAACACGAAGGTCAAGCAAATTACGGCTGATGGTACTGCAGGGGAGGCTCTGTGGGAGAGTAGGTGGTCGCCAGGTCATATGGCTCCTTGGTCAAGCGGTTAAGACACCACCCTTTCACGGTGGTAACAGGGGTTCGATTCCCCTAGGAGTCACCACAAAAAAGTAGATGATAATTCATCTACTTTTTTTATGCTTCTTAATATGCTGATAGAATTTGGAGAATAAAATGATTTTTTGTCTCTTTTTACCTGTTTATAGCTAAGCCAATTCGTTTTTTGAATCAAATTTTTCTTTTATATAGGGAATTAGTGAACGTATAACATAGATTAGAGCTGTAGTGAAGAAAATAGTTTGATTAGAGAGCAAATTGTCTTTTGTAAATAGGCAATGATAATTTATAACGTAAAATATAAGAATAAGAATCAATATTAGAAAAGCTGTCTTTTCAACAGGTTTTTGATTCCTTTTATTAGAGATGTAAGCATCATTAAGAATTAATCGTATATCACAATATAGAAGAGAGAGTAAAATTATTAAACCGTTGGTTGTTAATGGATCGGCAAATATAAAACCTTGCCATTCTAAAAATCCATTTATTAAAAAGAGAAATGATAAAAGAATAAGTGAATCTCTAAATATTTTGCCACGAACTCTAGTCTGACGTTCATCAAAGTATTTTTCCTCTAATTTCATTTTATACCTCCCAAAATAATTGATCTAAGGTTTTATCTAAAACTTTACATATAGAAATACAGAGATTTAAAGTTGGGTTATAATCACCATTTTCAATAGCGTTTATGGTTTGACGAGTTACATTGACAGCTTCTGATAAATCCTTTTGAGACATGTCTAAAGCAGCTCGAGCAGATTTTAGTCTTAAATTTTTAGATATACCCATCACCTTCTTCCAGTATAAGTGAAATATAATATATAAATTACTAAAAGTCAAATATATATTACATTATAAGTATTAAGATAGAAAAGTGTGATAGATTAGCAGATTTCTATTAAGTTAAAATATTTCCAATAATTAAAAAAATCGTTGACTTCAAATTAAAGAGTAGTATAATGAGGATGTAAGGAATGTTATTCCATATAAATCCAATATTGCATATGGCTCCTTGGTCAAGCGGTCAAGACTCCACCCTCTCACGGTGGCATCAGGAGTTCGAATCTCCTAGGAGTCACCATATAGCAAAACGCAAATGCATGAAAGGAACTTAAAGATTTTCTTTAAACCTTCATGTATTTGCGTTTTTTGATAAAAAGTTTATGTAAAAGAAAATTACTTGGAACTTTCATCAGTACTATCAGAAGAGGATGTATCATTGTTTGAATTAGATTTATCTTTTTCTAAGGAAGATAAATCTATAGAATGCGCAGCGTTAACTAAAAGTAAAGAGCCTAATGCAACAAATATATTACCCAGGTCATTCAATTCATCTGTAGATTTATCTTTTGATAGAGTTAATGCAAAAGCGGTTACTAGAACCATTAATTCATCTGGGGACACATTGTTTAGTAGATTCATATACAATACCTCATATTAAAATAATCATATGATATTATATGATGTGTAATTTATATAATATGAAAGGATATTTACATATGATGATTTTTATATAGTAATAAATTTGTAAGATTTCATATAATTGATTAAGTTGAATTAAAATATAGTAAGAATGAAGTATGTCGTCCACAAATTTTTTTAGATATACACACATTTGTGGATAAATTATGTGGACAATGTTGATAACTTGGGACAAACCTGTTAAAAAAGTAGAAATTGTCATTCAAATTTAAGATTTAAACGACTAGTATGAAATAAAGATGAAATGAAAACTTCAATTTTGTGTGTTATAATGGTAAATATATTTAAATATAAGATGATTTTAAAAAACATTATTGAGAAGCAGTTAAAAATGGAGAAACTATGAAAATAGATAAAAAAGTTAGAGAAGCTAAATTTGTAAAAAGACCAAATAGATTTCAAGGATATGTTGACATAGACGGAACGGAAGAGATGGTCCATGTTCCAAATACAGGGAGATGCAGGGAGATACTGAAAGAGGGAGTAACTGTACTTTTAAGGTCAGAAGACAACCCTAATAGAAAAACTAGATATAGCTTAATTGCTGCATACAAAGGAGAAAGACTTATAAATATTGATTCTCAAGCACCTAATAAAATAGTAGAAGAAGCACTAAAAAATGGGGTTATTGAGGATTTGAAAGAATATAAGGAGATACGTAGAGAGAAAACTTTCGGAAATAGTAGGTTTGATTTCAAATTGTGCTTAGAAAAACAAGATGAAAATGAAATCATAGTATCACCAGAAAATGAATATTATCTTGAAGTAAAAGGTGTTACTTTAGAGGACAATAGAGAAACACGCTTTCCTGATGCACCTACTGAAAGAGGAACCAAGCATCTTCTTGAACTTATTGAAGTTAAAAACAGTGGTAGAGGTGCAGGAGTATTATTTGTTATACAGATGGATGATGTAGATTATTTTAGACCTAATGATGAAATGGACCCAGAATTCAGTAAAGCATTAAGGCTAGCAAAGGAAAATGGAGTCGATGTTTTTGCGTATTGTTGTAAGGTAGAAAATCAAGAGATCACTCTATATAAAAGAATTCCTGTAAGGCTTTAAGTGTAGTTAGGGGGATAAATAATGAAGTATAAATATTGTCCTATATGCGGAAGAGAATTGATAGAGAAGTACAGTTGGGATGAAGGCGGAGTGCCTTATTGTGAGTATGACAATATGATGTATTTTGATAATCCAAAGCCGTGTGTTATAGTGGCTGTTATAAAGGGAGATGAAGTTCTTCTTTTGAAACAAAGCTATATTTTCAAAGATTCGAAGGTACTAATTTCAGGATATGTAACTAGTGGTGAAACTGTGGAAGAGACTGTTTTAAGAGAAGTTTTAGAGGAAACGGGAATCGAAATAGAAGATATGATGTATTTGGGCAGCCATTATTTGGCGGCTAAGGAGATAATAATGCTTACCTATGTATGCAGATACAAGTCAGGTGAATTAATAAAATCTGATGAAGTAGAAGGAGCAGGTTGGGAAAAGCTTTGTAATGCAATATCAGAAATGAAGCAGGATGATATAGGTAAAGCTGTTATGATGAAAGTTTTAACCCTTGCAGAAATGTGGAATGATGAAACCTTTAAATATATAAGAGATATACAAAATAGCTAGATATATAAAGTGAGAAAGTGGGTGGGGTCTAGGTTGAAGCGAAATATGTCTAAGATTTTTAGAGGCATAAGTATAGTTTTAATTAGTATAGTATCCATAATATGTTTCTATACTATCAGAGCAAGTCTTATATCGAAATATGATAATTCTGAGGGAGAAGCTATAGTATTAAATAGCAGTGATATTTTAAGAGGAACCCCAGTGGATTATATGGAGAATTCAGGGGTAAGAATCCCGATTTTGAGTTATTCCTTTATAAATGATAGCGGAGAGCCATTGTCATTATCAAAGACTACTTTTGAAAGTCATATAAAATGGCTCAATGATAATGGATTCACTTTTTTAAGTTCAAAAGAAGCCTATGAGATGATTACTACAGGAAATAATGTGCCCAAAAGACCAGTGGTCATAAGTTTTGAAGATGGGTATGATGATGTTTTTACTAATGCTTACCCAATACTTCAAAAATACCATGCGAAAGCTACAGTATTTATTTCTAGTGATAATATAAATAAAGATTCTTATTTGAATGAATTTATGATGAAGACTATGTATGAAAATGGCATAAGTTTTCAGGGACATAGCAAAAACAATAAAAAACTTCAACTCTTGAATTACGATGAACAGTATCAGTATCTTAAAGAATCCAAAGAGAAAATAGAGGGGATTTTAAAAAATAAAGTTGAAATCCTTATGTATCCATATGGAAGCTATGATGGAGATACTATAGTGGCCATGGATAAGCTTGGTTATAAAATGGGCATTGGGAATAGATATGGGTATGCAAGGGAAGGTAATGGCATATATAATGTTAGGCGAATAAAGATTACTATGAATAATAAAGATATGAATAACTTTAAAGACCTTTTTAACGGAATAAAATAGGTGCTAATAATAATGCACGTAATAAAGATTAACATAAATAGGACTAGGAAATTACCGTAAGTATTTCCTAGTCCTTTTATTGCGTTAAATATATTTAGCAGTGGGATTAATAGGTCCCGCCGATATTTATACTGCTATTTTTAAAATTTAAAGTCAAAGAACCGACAATAGTATAAACTAATATTTGTATTATTGTTTCTTTCTTTTAACTTCAATAGTCAAGATATCTTCCTCGAAAGCTATGAGAACATCATCTATCATCATTCCAACCAGAGATAATTCATTTTCCCCTTCAGTATCCCCAGCAAGTTCCCAATAATATTCTTCCATCTCATGGCATCTTGGCACAGTTAAGGATGTGTCAAGATAATCAAGGTCACCTTTTGTTAGATTTGGGACATAACATTTTAATGTAAAGGTCATTATGTCGTTGTCTACATCTAGATTAATAGATATGTGCTCCGCACCCTTTAAGTAGCAATAGGAAGTTAATTCATCTAAAATTCGAATATTCTTTTGTCTGTCATGTGTCAATTAGTCTGCTCCCTTCTAAATGCATGTATTAGTGGTATAAGTGTCATGGCAACAAAGCCTCCTGCTAAACCATTATTATAAAGATTTAGTCCTCCATGCAAATAACCGGTATTCATTACTGTGCAAACATGCAAGAATCCGGCAAGAATTCCACACTTCCATCCGAACTGACCAGCTATAGGAGCCAGTGTAGTACTAAAAAGCATAGATATAAGCATTTGAGGTGATGCTATACCCCATATATTTAATATAGATGATAATAGGGCACCAATCATTATAGGTATTACGTTACGAGGATGTTTACCAAAAGCTCCAAAGCCTACGATAGTCATAATACCACCCATAGTAGGACCATTTAACTCTCCTCCTATAATTATTACAATAATTGTTGAAAGTATACCTAAAATCCCCATATTAATATAAGCGGCTTTCCCATACATTATATAATAATCAGATACAAGTCTACCACTATGTTTAGTTATTTTTAAAGTGTTTTTTAAAGCATCCTTATTATCATAAACACCAAAAGCTATAAGAATCAAAAATATAGTGATTAAAAATACAGCGAAAATCAGATTATTTCCTGTAGACCATATGAATTTTGATTCGAAAGTAACGCCTAAAGCTCTAAATATAGCCATAAGCATAGTTCCGAGAAGTCCAGAAGCAAATCCAACGTTGTACAAATTGTATCCTTGATGAAGTTTTGTACAGTTTGCAGCTAAAGGAGAAAGAACAAAACCTATCCCTACACCTATAGCACATCCTAGTGGTACTGAAATATAAATAGGGAAAAGTCCTACGAAACTTAACTGACTTACTGCTGGCGCAAGGGATGTCCCCAAAAGTGCTATCAATGAGTAGTTAAGGAATGGTTCCTTTTTATATTTGGAATAAAGCCATACTCCAAAAATTATAGGCCATACATTCAATATATTTTTGCCAAAAAAACTAAAGCCAGCCATAAGCCATAGGGACATCAAAGTAGAACCATTTGGCTTTATACCTATGATTATAAGAAGGGCTATTGACAAAAGAGTTACTAATCCCGCGTTAACGAAAGCAGCACCGATGCCACCAACTGCTACGTAATCAGTTATAAGAATATCTGGACTAAGGACAATCGCCGTTAAACCATTAAATACATTTATTGGGCCATCTACTATAAGTCCAAAAATGACGAAAATTGAAAATATAAGTATAGATAGCGAATATGAAGGGTAAAGTTTTCGCTTCATAAATAATAATAACCTCCTAAAGTTAAGCTTATTTATATTATATAGTATAAATTAACCGTTTGTAAGTAGGTAAGTGAAAACGTTTGATAATTTTTTTTATTAAGAATATTAATAGTTTACCAATATAAAAAATTTATATAAATTTAAGAGAAATTATCTTTTATATATCCCAAGAAAAAGATATAATTAAAGATACGAATAAATTTAAGAGACAATTGGAGGAAGAAAAATGGTACTTAGCAATAACTGCAAGGTATGTCCTGACTATAAAAATAATAAATGTGACGCAAAAGCTACGGATTGCTTGTGCAGAAGATGCCCAAGAACTATGGGAAAATGTATAATAACAAAGTATTGTAGCGAAACAGAATCTATACTAATATTTGATGAGGAATGCGATAATTATTAGGAAAAATATATATTATGGCTATATTAATATATGATGCAGTATTATCATATAGAATATGAATACAAAATTAAAAAACTACACAATATATTATTATATTTTGTAGTGGAGCTGATTTAATTGAAGGATAAAGAGTTTAAGTATTTAGTGGCAGAAAATTGTTCGGGATATGAGGCCAATGGGCTTACTAGTAATATGAGCAATAGTTATATGAGTAGCAGTTGTAGTAATTGTGCTTACTATAACAATGGTCAGTGTAAGAAAAGGCTATATGAAAGTATGGTTATGGACATTTTCAAGAACAACTAAAAAAATATAAATAAAACATTTACATGATGAAAATTATATGATATTATAAGTCCGTAGAAAAAATAAGGTGTTACTGGTAATGCAGGCAAGACTTAAAAATAGCAAGTATTAAAATCTGTGGGAAGACATAGGTTTATGCATGTTATCTTTAGGTCTTTTTTGCGTTCTTAAACTTGAAGCTGGCCAGCTTAGGATAAAAAGCCTTATAAATGCAAATTATATAAACAAAATATAAAATGATTTGGAGGAATAATAAATGCTTAAATATTTACAGAGAATAGGTAAAGCTATAATGCTACCAATTGCAGCGTTACCAATTGCAGGTATATTACTTGGTGTTGGTGGAGCTCTTTTAGGAATAGCAGGATTAGCTGATGCACCATCAATATATCAACCATTGATAGCTTTTGTTAATATACCAGCAGTTACAGCTATATTAACAGTAATGAAGAATATAGGAGATATCATTTTTGGTAATCTTCCAATACTATTTGCGGTAGGAGTTGCAGTTGGTCTTGCAAAGAAAGATAAGGGAACAGCAGCATTAGCATCAGTATTTGGGTTTATAGTTATGAATCAGGTTATTTCAACTTTATTAGGACTTGGAGTAACTCAATTAGGAACCGTTACACCAGATAATGTTGGTGAATTTGGAACTTACGTTACAACAAATTTAGGTATCTTTACATTAAATATGTCAGTTTTCGGCGGAATTATAACAGGTATTGTTACAGCAATATTACACGACAAGTATCATGAGATTCAATTGCCACAAGTTATAGGTTTCTTCTCAGGTTCAAGATTTGTGCCTATAATAACATCTTTAGTTATGGCTTTAGTTGGTGCTGCATTAGCATTTATTTGGCCAGTAGTTCAAAATGGTATAGGAGTTATAGCAGAGTTAGTTAGAAATGCAGGATTTATCGGAACTTTCTTCTATGGAGTTATTGAAAGAGCATTAATACCATTTGGATTACATCATGTATTCTACACTCCATTCTGGTTTGGATCATTTGTTGATGCAAATGTACTAATAGGTGGATCATGGCAGACAATAGCAGGTGCAAACACTGCATACTTTGCTCAATTATCAAGTATGACAAATCTTGTTGGAGCATCTCCAGAAACTATGTCAACTATAGTAAGTGGTACGACAAGATTTATGGCTGGTAAATTCCCATTCATGATGTTTGGTCTTCCAGCAGCAGCATTTGCAATGTACAAATGTGCAGCTCCATCTAAGAGAAAACAAGTTGGATCTTTATTATTGGCAGCAGCAGTAACTTCATTCTTAACTGGTATAACTGAGCCATTAGAGTTCACATTCTTATTCGTTGCACCAGTACTTTATGGAGTTCACTGTGTACTTGCAGGATTATCATTCATGCTTATGGATATCTTCCGTGTATTCATCGGAATGACATTTTCAGGTGGATTCATAGACTTCAGTTTATTTGGATTACTTCCATCAGGTACAGGGGTACCAACTAGATGGTTTATGGTTCTAGTAGTAGGTGCGGTATATGCAGTAGTTTACTACTTCTTATTCACATTTATGATCAAGAAATTCAACTTAAAGACTCCAGGTAGAGATGAGAATGAAGAGGATACTAAGCTATTCACTAAGGCTGACTACCAAGAAGTTAAGTCTTCAAAGGGTGAAATAGTTGAAAAGGCTCCATCTGTATTAGCAGCTTTAGGCGGAGAAGAAAATATAGTGAGTGTTGATGCATGTATAACAAGACTTAGAGTAGAAGTTAAAGATAAAGCAAATGTTGACAAGGCAGAATTAAAATCTTTAGGTGCTACCGGAGTTATGGAAGTTGGGAATGGAATACAAGCAATTTTCGGAGTTAAGGCAGACGCTTACAAGAACGAGATAAACAAAATCTTAGGAAGAGACTAAGGATGAATTTATAATTTCTGCAAAGGATGTGGGAGGTTTTCAGCTTACGGCTGTATACTCAAGAAATGAGGAAACAGGCAGAGCTTTTGCAGAAAAATATGGTGTAGATACTGTGTATACATCCTTAGAGGAATTTGCTGCTTCAGATTGCTTTGATGCTGTCTATATAGCAAGTCCAAATAGTTTTCACTGTCCACAATCTATAATGATGATGAATCATGGGAAACATGTTTTGTGTGAGAAACCAGTTTCTTCTGATTTAGATGAATTAAAATCCATGTTAGAGGTAGCAAAGCGTAATAATGTAATTTTATTAGAGGCTATGAGACCTGTATTTGATCCTGGTTTTGAAAAGATTCAAGAACTTATACCACAACTTGGAGCTATAAGAAGAGTTATTTTCACATATTGTCAGTATTCTTCTAGATATGATAAGTTTAAAGAAGGTACGATACTAAATGCATTTAATCCAAAGCTTTCGAATTCAGCTTTAATGGATATAGGAGTTTATTGCGTTCATCCTTTAGTAAAACTTTTTGGCATGCCAAAGGGTATAATAGCAAAGAGTGTATTCCTTCATAATGGTATGGAGGGAATGGGAACAGTTATTGCAGAGTATGATGGAATGCTAGCAGAGCTTCAATATTCAAAGATTGATAACTCTTATTTACCAAGTCAGATTCAAGGGGAGCTTGGCAGTATACTGATAAGAGAAATACCAGATACTAGAACCATTGAATTATGTCTTAGAAATGGACAAAGAGAAACTATAATCATAGATAAGCATGACCACAACATGTACTACGAAGTAAAGGAGTTCATACGTCTTATAGAAAGTGGAGAAAGTGCAGAAGATCATAACAAGTATTCACTAATGGAAATGGAAATGGAAATGATGGACGACATTCGTAAATGTGCTGGAATTAGTTTTGAATAGGGTAAGTGGGTCATTATAAAATAATATGAAAAAAACAAAAGGTGAAGAGTGCAAAAACTCTTCACTTTTATTTTTTTTACTATTAACTTAAATATTAGCTATTATGCTTTTTAGTATAGCAGTTGAATTTTCAACAGCTATAGGTTTGAATTTTTCATAGTCCATATGAGCTCCAGTATTAGCATTGTCAGAGATTGATCTTATAACAACGCAAGGAGTGTCATTTAGATAGCAGGCTTGAGCTATGCTTCCACCTTCCATTTCACATGCTAATGCATTAAATGAATCTTTAAGCCATCTTATTTTATCTACGTTTGCAACGAACTCATCCCCTGTAACTATAGTTCCTATAAAAGAGTTAAAGTTACTTGAACCCTCTATTGCTTTTTTTGCAAGCTCTATCAATTCAGCATCACATTTGAAGTCAAATGTAGACATTCTTGGAATTTGTCCATGAGGATATCCAAAGGCTGTAGAGTTCATGTCATGTTGGATTAAAGAATCAGCGATGACAACATCTCCAGGAGCGATAGAATCACCAACTCCACCAGCAACTCCAACGTTTATAACCTTTGTAGCACCAAAAGTTGTTATAAGTATTTGAGCGCATATAGCGGAATTAACCTTACCTATTCCTGAAATTACTGCTACTACTTTTTTGTCTAAAATGTAACCCTCATGAAATGTCATGTGAGCGATTGTTCTTGTTGCTTCAGCCTTCATTTCACCAAGTAGTGGCTGAAGTTCTTCTTCCATTGCGGCAATTATACCTAGTACCATATCGTACCTCCAATTATCCATAAATATTAATATATATTATTATAACAAACATCGAATAATTTATATATATGTTTTCTATGTGGTATATTATAATAAAAAGATAAATTAATGTAGAAAGGGTGAAGAAAATATATGTTACAGCATTCATTATCAAGAACTGAATTACTAATTGGAAAAGAGGCTTTAAAGAATTTAAGAAATAAAAAGGTTGTAGTATTTGGAATAGGTGGAGTTGGAAGCTTTGCAGTAGAAGCATTGGTTAGGGCAGGAGTTGGAAGCCTTGTTTTAGTAGATGATGATACTGTATGCCTTACAAATTTAAATAGACAAATTCATGCTACTTACAAAACCATAAGCAAACCTAAGGTTGAGGTTATGAAGGAGAGAATTTTAGATATAAATAGAAAGTGCGAAGTCATAGCTCATCAGACATTTGTTACAGAAGAAAATATAGGAGATATAGTTACTGAGGACGTAGATTATGTAATAGATGCCATAGATACTGTTTCATCAAAGATAGCCCTTGCAGTTTGGTGTGAGGATAATGGCATAAGACTTATAAGTTCTATGGGTACAGGAAATAAACTTGACCCAACTATGTTTAAAGTAAGCGATATATATAAAACTTCAGTGTGTCCTCTTGCAAAAGTCATGAGACGTGAGCTTAAGAGAAGAAATGTGAAGAAGCTTAAGGTGGTATATTCTGAGGAGATGCCATTAAAACCAAAAGCAGATGATGTAGTGACTTGCAAGGAAGGTTGTGTATGCACAGGAGAATCTACAAAGAAATGTGCAGCAAAGCGCCAGATACCAGGAAGCATTTCTTTTGTACCACCTGTAGCAGGAATGATACTTGCGGGGGAAGTTATAAAAGAGCTTATGAATATCAGCTAAAGCAAGTAAGAGTTAAATAGTTTCAAGATATGAAAGTATAGGAGTAGTTGCCATGACTAATTTGACAAAGATAAAAAGACTTCAGAAGGAATTTTTTCTTCGAGAAGGAACAACTGTTGCAAAAGAGCTTTTAGGTAAGCTTTTAGTGAGAGAATATGAAGGAAAAGTCCTGATTTCAAGAATAGTTGAGACGGAAAGCTACATAGGAAAGATAGACAAAGCTTCTCATGCTTATGGAGGAAAGATTACCGAAAGAGTGAAACCTTTATATATGGAAGGTGGAGTAGCGTATGTTTACTTTATATATGGATTATATCACTGCTTTAATATAATAAATTCTGTAGAGGGCGATGCCCAAGGAGTTCTTGTGAGGGCAGTAGAGCCTGTTCTCGGAATAGAGTATATGAGCCAAAATAGATATAAAAAGTCTTATGAAGAGCTCACAAGAAAACAGATAGTGAATCTCACTTCAGGACCGTCAAAGCTTTGTATAGCTTTAGACATCGACAAAGATATGAATACAAAAGATTTGATAAATGGAACTGCACTTTATGTGGCGCAAGATGATTTCATGAAGGATAATTTTGACATAGTTCAATGCAAGAGAATAGGAATTGATTATGCAGAAGAAGCTATAGATTTTCCATGGCGATTTTATATAAAGGATAATCCCTTTGTTTCTGTAAAGGCTAAAAAGGATGAAAATGTAAAAATTCTCAACAATAATGGGAATATATGATATAATTTAAGCTATCAATGAAAACAATAATGAGGTGATTGCGTGCCCAAGATATTAAATGATGTTGAACATTTAATTTTTGAAAAGGCAGAGAAACTGTTTGGCTCAAGAGGATATGACAATGTAGATATGAAAACTTTAGCAGCTAATTGTGATATTGCAGTTGGAACGTTATACAATTATTATCCAAACAAAAAAAAATTGTATATTGCAGTAGTACTTGATAGCTGGAAATCTACCTTTAAAAAGCTGGAACAGATTACCTTTAAAGATGATACTCATGATTATATACATAAAGCCATAGAAATATTATATGATGATGTATGCAAAAGACAAGGTATAGGTAACACTATGATGAGAGGGAGTCTAGAGGGAGATAAGGAATTCTCATATGTAGAAGAATTTATAAATCAAGGAATAAAGGAAGTATTTGCGGTCATAGAAAAGAAATCTGCCTTCAAGGAATATAAAAATATTGATAATAAGCTTATGTTTTTTGTAATGTCTATGATTGTAACTCTAGCAAAAGGTGAGCCTGACGATAGAGAAGAAAACATATCTCTTATATTTGAAACTATGAAAGTGTATTATAAATAAAAAATGTCCTATGAAGAGTAGAGGGAACTTCATAGGACATTTCCTTTATAAAGGATTAAAGTTTGTGAAATTATATTATAATAAAGGATTTAAACCTAAAAATCTATATCATAGCATTTTTTTCATACATTATTTTTACAAGCTCCTCTTTTTCTTTTATAGTAGGCTGCTCTAAAAATATAAGTTTTCTCGAATAGTCGCAAAATAGTATGTCAATAACATTGTCATAAATATCTATGCGATAGATTTTATTCCATTGCCAGTGTTTGTTGAAATAGTGGATTCCATCTGAACCTATATATATCTTTTTAGGAACTACATAAGCACAGGTGCAAAGGATGAATAAAAAGAGTCCTTTGTCTAGAATGTCTGCAAAAGTGAAACCATCGTTTAAGATGAATACCCCAAGATTAATAAAAGCACATAAAATTAAAAAATATAATAGCGGTTTTGCTATAAAGTCATATTTTAAACAGACGCTATATGACTTATAAGGAGCATTGATATTTCTGTGTTCAGACATGTCATAGATTATGGAAAGACAAAGTAAAATAAGTATGAGATCTAGAGTTACGTGAATATACATTTATATAGCACCTCCTTTTTACCTTATTATACCATAAAATTATACTGATGAGTCAGATTGTGCTTTGAGTTATCATATTATTTACAATATGATAAGCTTAGAGATTTTATGTATAAAATCCTTCTATAAAAATTTGATGAAAACTTTAAAAAAGATTTGTTATAACTTCTGCTATTATAGGAAGAAAAACTCCTGGAAGAAGATTTGATACATTAATATTTGTAGCTTTTAGCACGTTTAGAGCAAGTCCGATAATAAGAAGACTTCCACAAGCTGTCACATTTCCTATAACTGAAGCAGATAGTATCGGGCTTAGAAAAGAAGCAAATATAGTTATAGCTCCTTCGTAGGCGAAGACTACAACAGCTGAAATGAGTACACCTCCCCCTAAAGCAGAAGCAAAGATTATGGCTGTAACACCATCTAATATTGCTTTTGATAGTAAAACCGTATGATCACCTTGAAGACCACTATTTAAAGCACCAACTATGGACATTGCACCTACACAAAATAAAAGTGTCGTAGTCACAAAGGCTTCAGCTATATTGCCTTTCTTATGTTTAAACTTTTGCTGCACTTTGAAACCTAAATTAGTTAGTCTAGCGTCTATATCTATAACCTCACCGATTAAAGCCCCAAGAGCCATACACACTATAACTATCATAAGATTATCAACTTTTGAAGCACCATCTATGCCTACAAATAATGCACATAAACCTAATGCCTGCATTAAGGTCCGACTTAATTTTTCACTTATACCCTTTTTGAAAAGAAGACCGATAAAAGTACCTCCAACTATAGCTAAAGTATCTACAATAGTTCCTAATAATTGCATGTTACAAACCCCCGTTTAATAAATGTAAAGATTAACTAAATATTACAGTGAAAAAGGTTTTTATTCAAATAGACGCTAATATAAATTGAAAATGGAATTAACATTTATATAATTCTTTAGCTATTTGATATAATGAAATATATGAAATGTATAAATTAAAGGTGATAAAAATGAGAATTGTAAATATTTCTGTCCGTGAACTGGTGGAGTATGTCCTTAGGAGTGGTAGCATAGATTCTACATTTAGAGGGACTTCTTCTATGCAGGAAGGAATAAAGGCACATAAAAAAATACAGGCTAACCAAGGTGAGAATTATACAAAGGAAGTGACCTTAAAAGAAGAACTTCACTACAGAGATTTTATTTTCAAAATAGAAGGAAGATGTGATGGTCTAATAAAAGAACTCCATGGAGTAACCATAGATGAAATAAAGTCTACAGCTAGGAGTCTTAAAGATATAACTGAGGATTACAATCCGCTTCATTGGGCACAAGGAAAGATTTATGGATATATATATGGAATTCAAAATGAGCTTTCGTCTATAGATATACAGCTTACCTATGTAAATATAGAAGATTATGAGGAAAAGAAATTCTTGAGAACATTTTCTATAAAAGAATTGCAGGAGTTTTTAGAAGACCTACTGGATCGGTATCTAGAACTTGCTGAATTGAAAGCTGAAATTGAAGAAAAGAGAAATTTTTCTATAAAAACTTTAGAGTTCCCATTCACGAATTATAGAAAGGGTCAGAGAGAAATGGCGGTGAAGGTTTATAGATCTATTCTTTGTGAGAAAAGACTCTTTGTAAAAGCTCCTACAGGTATAGGAAAGACTATATCTACAATATTTCCATCCATAAAAGCTATGGGTGAGGGGCTGGCTGAAAAGATACTATATCTTACAGCAAAGACTATAACAAGAACTGTAGCGGAAGATACTTTCAAAATGATGAGGGAAAAGGGACTTTATATGAAGGTGCTAACTCTCACGGCAAAGGAAAAGATATGCTTTAATGAAGAGGTGAACTGTACAAAGGAAGGCTGCAGATTTGCTGACGGATATTATGACAGGGCAAATAAAGGAATAGTAGATATATTAAAGCATGAAGAAATGATGAATAGGGAAACTATAGAAAGGTATGCTAGGAAATATGATTTGTGCCCATTCGAATTTTCCTTAGATGTATCTCTCTTTGTAGATGCAATAATATGTGATTACAATTATGTATTTGATCCAAGAGTTTCACTGAAAAGGTATGGAGATGAGGATTACAAGAACTATATAGTTCTCATTGATGAAGCACACAACTTGGTAGACCGGGCAAGAGAGATGTTTTCATCATCCATAGAAAAGAGAAAAATCATGGATATAAAGAAGCTTTTCAAGGATAAGGACAGGAAACTCTATAAAATATCAGGAGAAATAAACAAATTATTTATTGATATAAGAAATGATGAAGAAAGTGAGTACTCTACCTATGAGGAGAAGCCTAAGGATTTGATAATGAAATTAAGCAGTTTCATAACGGCAGCTGAAAGATGGCTTGCAGAGAATCCTAAAAAGCCTGGTTACAAAGAACTTTTAGACTTATATTTTGAGTATAACTCCTTCATAAGGATAAGCAAACTATATGATGAGCGTTTCACCACATTTGTAGAACGAAGTAGAAATGATGTAACTATAAAATTATTTTGCTTAGATCCTTCTAAGCTACTAAAGGAGATAACAAAAGAAAATAAAGCCACCATATTCTTTTCAGGGACACTTTCGCCTCTAACTTACTTTTTAGAGGTTTTAGGTGGAGAGGAATCAGATTATAAGATGACTTTAAAATCGCCTTATGAAAGGGAAAATCTAAGCCTTTACGTATATCCCCTATCCACTAGATATAGACATAGAGAGATGACTTACAAGAACATAAGCAGGATGATAGAAAGCACTATAAAGGAATATCCAGGAAACTACCTTGTGTTTTTTCCTTCTTATAGCTATATGAATTATGTTTATGAAGATTTCCTTTGTAACAATGAAAGTCTAAAAACTATAATTCAAGAGAAAGATATGAGTGAGGAACACAGAGAAGCTTTCCTAAATAATTTTTCAAAAGATTTAGAGGAAAATGTAATTGGATTTGGCGTTATGGGAGGAATATTCTCTGAAGGCATAGACCTTAAAGGTGACAGACTTAAAGGCGCTATTATCGTTGGAGTAGGGCTGCCTAAGATATGTGCAGAAAGGGATATAATAAAGGAATATTATGATGGAGAGGGAAAGGATGGCTATGATTATGCCTATGTGTATCCAGGAATGAACAAAGTCATGCAGGCTGCAGGAAGAGTTATAAGGACTGAAGAGGATAAAGGAACTGTAGTGCTTATAGATGATAGATTTCTAAGTCAGAAGTATTTAGATATGATGCCATATGAGTGGCAGCATTTTAAGATTATAAAGTCTTGATAGAACAATATAAATATAATGTTCAATAATTTATTGGAAACATGAAATAAAAAATATATATTATATGATGAACCAATGGAATTTAGAACAAATTCTATGGGTTTTGTCATAAATAACAAAATAATTATCTTATATTACAAAAAACACACTAAATAAAAAATTTTTATAATATAAGAAGGAGAAAGACAATATATCTAGAATAAGTAGATTTAAGTAACAGATAAAAAATATGGTTACTTCAAAGAATGGAGGTGAAATAGGTGTGCAATCTAATTTGGAGTAAGGATGATCATAGCAATATACTTATATCTAGGAATATGGTCACTATGAATTGCGAAAATAACGTACAATTTATACCATCAGCAATGACACAGAATAGGGATACCTATTCACTATACTTAGTGAAACACTATTTTGTTGAGGGGATAAATCAATGTGGATTATTTGCAAATATCAAATTAATTAATTATAATAAAAACAAGTCTTCCAATAAACTACTTTATGTGGAATCTACTAAGCATAGCTACATAAAGAAGATTGGGCTTACAAGATACGTTTTAGAGTGCTGTAGTGACGTGAAAGAAGCTAAAATTGAAATAGAGCTTTTCAAAAAAGAATGTGAATTCTTAAAGGAAAATATAGAGATAGAGTACTTTTTGGCAGATAGATATGAAAACATCTTTACTAGCTCAAATTATGAAAGCAAATCTATGAAGGAATCTAAGAGTAAGTACTCTTTAACCTTTAACCTTAGTAATAAATCTTTATCAATATATTACGATGGAAACTTGAATAACTGTAAGGAGCTTGTATTATCAGAAGAAATTCAAGGAATAGGATATTTCTTTAAGATGAGACCGTTCCAATCAGTAAATATTTAATTCATAATAATAGGATAATAAATCCATTTCCCATTGGATTTTATTATAAAATAATCTTCTAAAAAAATATCCTCAAGAGATTCCCAATCTTGAGGATATTTTTTTGCTTTAAAGTATCACTAGCAAGTAGATGAGGAAAGTTGAAACTTAGTGTTAATAACTTGTATAATTATAATGAGATATGAATTAATACATTCTTAAGAAATACTATAACGATTTGTAATAATACAAGGTTATGATTTAAAATATAGGAAAAGATTACGCCTAAAAAGAAGGAGAAAATATGGGTAAGTTTAATGTGTTGGTAGTAGATGATGAAAAAGAAATAAGAGATGCCATAGATATATATCTAAGGTCAAGTGAAGATATAAATATCATAAAATGTGCTGATGGAGTAGAGGCTTTGGAAGCTTTGGAAGACAAAGAGATACACTTAATACTCCTTGATATAATGATGCCTAGACTAGATGGAATAAGAACATGTATGAAAATTAGAGAAAGTAGAAACATTCCTATAATCATGTTGTCAGCTAAGAGCGAGGACTCTGACAAGATACTAGGACTTAATATAGGTGCTGATGATTATATAACAAAACCATTTAATCCCCTAGAGCTTGTTGCAAGAGTAAAATCTCAACTTAGAAGATATATATCTTTTGGAAATTATAAAGTAAATCAAAATGAGATAAACATAAGAGATTTGGTTATAAACAAAGAAACAAGGCAAGTCACTGTTGAAGGTCAGGAGGTAAAGCTTACACCTATAGAGTTTAAAATACTCCTGCTTCTAGCAGAAACTCCAGGAAGGGTGTTCCCATCAGGAGAGATATATGAAAGAGTGTGGGAGGAGCCAGCTTTCAATGCAGATAATACAGTTACAGTTCATATAAGAAGGATAAGAGAAAAGATAGAAATAAATCCTAAAGAGCCTAAATATATTAAGGTTGTGTGGGGAGTTGGCTATAAGATGGAAAAGTAGGGGGGAGACCTTATGAATAGTGAAAGAAAGAAGGGAAGAATAAAAATATTTTTTGCAAGACATGTTGATGTCATAACAATACTCATGGTTATCTTCACTATAGTAGCTTATCCTTATTTAGGTAGAGTTATAGATGCGTATAAATATAAACAGTTTGACAAGGAGAATATACGGCAACAGTGGATTTATGAGCTTTATGAGGTGGATAATATAATATTTAAAGCTACAAACTATTTGAATGACATACCAAATATGTCTCAAGAAGAACTTTTGAATGAAGCAAAGGTTGGAGCAAGTTATATAAAATCAAGATATTATATTCTTCATAAACCTACAGGAAAAGTGTACACAAATGAACCAAGCCTTATAGGAAATGATATAGAAGCCTTTTTGAATAGAGATGCTTTATTTTATTATAAGGTAGATGCTGCAAATCCTATGCCAGCCTTGAAAATTCAGCCTGATTTGGTGAACAATATAAATTATCTCGGAGATTATGAGCAGTACTACTGGACTACAGCAGAAAGTATACGAAGCTCTCATGGTAATTATGTGCTCATGTGGGATACTAGAGAAAGAGCTATAAAAAATACTTTTTACCTAGGTATTTATATAATCATAGCTTTCCTATATGCTATTGGAATATGGAATATTGGTACGGAAGCTTTGGCAGAAAGTTTAAAAGAAAGCAGATGGGTAGCGTATATAAAAAGATTTATAAAATATCTATATCATATATTATGTTCATTTGGGGACTTGATGAAAGTAAAATCTGTTGGATTTAAGGTTATA
>JALEZF010000032.1 GCA_022773025.1 Clostridium sp.
ATCCTTCCAAGAACCCAATGCAGTAGGCACTATAATTATCCCAGTTCTTTCAGACAGAAACTAAGGTTGAGGGAGCTTGAGTAATTTGCCCTCCATGTTTTTCCGTAGTCTCTATATTTCCTGGAATCAGGTGAGCATCAAATACTAAAGTCACCTTGTATCCAGTAAAGCTAGCATAATTATTTAATATCTCAATTAGCTTTATTCTTGCAGTTTCATAGCTATATTCCTTCATAGTATTGAGTACATGCCAATGGTTAATTACATTATATCCATCTACAAATACAATTCTCACATTTTTCTCCTATGAACGTGATTTTAGGACTTCATACATCAGTATACTTCCAGCAACTGACGCATTTAAGGAATTCACTTTTCCTACCATAGGTATTTTTACCATAACATCACACTTTTCTCTTGTAAGTTTAGATATTCCTCTACCCTCACTACCTATAACTAATGCTACCGCTCCTTTGAAGTCTACATTATAGCTGAAATTTTCTGCTTCTCCATCAGCTCCATATACCCATACGTTCTCTTTCTTTAATTCATCAATTACATTATTAATGTTGGAAACTTTAGCTATCTTCATATAATTAACTGCTCCGGCAGATGTTTTATATACTGTTGGAGTAACTCCCACATTTCTTCTCTTTGGAATTACGATTCCATGAGCACCACAAAGCTCTGCAGTTCTTATTATAGAACCTAAGTTATGTGGATCTTCTATCTCGTCCAATATTATTATAAAAGGATCTTCTTCTCTTTCCTTTGCTCTATCAAGAATATCTTGAATTTCTGAATATCTAAATGGAGTTACCATGGCAACAACACCTTGATGCGCTTCTCCTTGACTTAGAGAATCAAGTTTTTTTCTATCAACCTCTTTGATTACAACTCCCTTTTCTTTAGCTAGAGCCATAATCTTAACTATTGATCCTTCCTTTTCTCCTTTAGATATAAGGATTTGTTCTACAGTTATTTTAGCTTTTAAAGCCTCTATAACTCCATTTCTTCCCAAAACTATATCTTCTCTTAATGGCTCTTTATCCGCCATAGCTACTCTCTTTGGCTGCTTATTATTTATATTACTTTTACTCTTGTTACTATTTTTAGTTGAATTTTTATTAATCTTTGCCATAATTAATTCTCCCTTCGTTACTTTTTATATCATTAATTTTATCCTAAATATCTTTTTCTAATCTCTAGTATTTTCCCACAAGTCATGGTTCCCTCTGGACATGGACTATTTACACAGCTTGGACCAGCATATTTAAATAAAGTTGGGGCAACTTTTTTAACTTCTTTTAACATCTCATCTGCCATAGCTCTTATTTCCCATTGAGCCCTCTCACAGCATCTATGTCTAAAGAAATTCATCAAGGATCTAGCATTCATTGTAAAAACTATCTTGGTTTCACAGGCATTAGGGAATACGTATCTAGCATCCTCTATTGCTTTCTTTTCTGCCGCTTTTTCCTTCATTCCATCCCCTATATACTTAGATTTAAGTATATCTACCAGTTCATCATAAGATTTTTGGCACTGCTCCATAGCCTTTATGTATATTTCCTTAGACCTTTCATCACTTTCCACTGATGGTGGAATTATATATTCAAATTGGTCAAGCTTCACATAACGCTGACTTTGTTGGGAATAAGAAGCAAGTCTATGCCTAACTAGCTGATGAGTAAGACTCCTTGATACTCCTTCTGCCGCAAAAGTAAAACTTACATGCTCTATAGGAGATTCATGTCCATAAGACATAAGCATGTTTAAAAATTTTTCTATATTTTGCTCATTTAAATTTTCCATTATATCGTCAATTCCAACTTGACTGTAGCATAATTTTGCTGCTGCCGCAATTACTGCTTCTGGATTTGGTGTATGCTCTATTATCGAAACCTTTAATGCCATTTTTGCATTTCCTCCTTGCCTATTTTATATCACTTTGTTTATTTTCAATCATTTTGCACATAAGCTCTTCTAATCTTTCCTTCTGGTCAGTTAAATATAAAAAGCCAACTAGAGCCTCAAGTCCAGTAGCATTTCTATATTCCCTTACATCTGCATTCTTCGGAACCGTTGGAGATTTTGCGTTTCTTCCTCTTTTATAAATTCCAAGCTCTTCTTCTGTAAGATAATCTTCCAAAGTTTTTATTATATTACTTTGTGCTGATGCTTTTACATAACTTATTGCACTCAAATGTAGCTTGTGTGCTGACATTTTTTTGTGATTCTTTAGTATATAGTCCCTTATATAAAGTTCATAAACTCCATCACCTATAAAAGCTAAATTTAGAGGGCTGATTTGTCTGGCTTCCTCTACAGTTAAAGTTTCGTGTAAAAAGTTGTTGCTCATAACATTTCTCCTCTAGTTTAATTTAATACAATTAATAATACTATATATAAATGAAAATTTATAGCATAATTTTAAAATAAGGAGGCTGTGCAGCCTCCCTATCCTTCGATATTATTAATCATTTTTTAAATGCCATCTTACTCCTTGAGGTGTGTCTTCCAAGATGATCCCTTGAGCTTTTAGGTCATCTCTTATTTGATCTGCTAAAGCCCAGTTTCTTTCTTTTCTTGCTCTTTGTCTATCTTCAATAAGTTTTTCAACATGAGCCTCTAAATCGCTTTGTGTTGAATTTTCTAATATTCCAAGAGGCTTTCCAAGTTCTCTTATAAGTCCTAAAGCATACTCAACTAGTTCCTTAGATGACTCTGCATTTATATTTGTGTTAACGTCTCTAACTAAGTCAAAAATAGTTGATATTCCATCTGCCGTGTTGAAGTCATCATCCATTTTTTCTATATACTTCTCTCTATAAGAGTCTAAAGTCTTAACATATTCTTTTTCGCCTTCTGTAAGATTATCAACCTTAACTTCCTTTGATAAATTTTCCAGATTGAATACTGCATTGTATAATCTCTCCATAGATGCTTTTGCAGAATCTAATATTTCTGAAGTAAAATTCAACTGAGTTCTATAGTGTGCTGAAAGCATTAAAAATCTAACTACTTCTGCATCATATTTCTCTAAAACTTCTCTAGCTGTAAAGAAGTTGTTTAGAGACTTAGACATTTTTTGATTGTTTACATTAACAAAAGCAGCATGCATCCAATACTTTGCAAAAGGCTTTCCTGTTCTAGCTTCACTTTGCGCGATTTCATTCTCATGATGAGGGAAAACTAAATCTGATCCACCAGCATGTATGTCTATAGTCTCTCCTAAAAGCTTATAAGACATGCATGAGCACTCAATGTGCCATCCTGGTCTTCCCATTCCCCATGGACTCTTCCAAGCAGGCTCCCCTGGCTTTTGAGCTTTCCATATAGCAAAATCCATAGGATCATTTTTTCTTTCGTCTACATTTATTCTTGCACCAGCTTGAAGATCATCAAGATTTTGACCTGAAAGCTTTCCGTATTCATTGAATTTCTTCGTACTGAAATATACATCTCCATCTACTTCATAAGCATAGCCCTTTTCTATAAGAGCTTCTACAAACTCTATAATCTCATCCATATATTCAGTTGCCCTAGGATTTACAGTTGCTCTCTTAAGCTTTAATCCATCAGCATCTTTGTAGTATTCTTCTATATATTTATCTCCAACTTCCTTTACTGTTGACTTCTCTTCATTTGCTTTCTTTATCATCTTGTCATCTATATCTGTGAAGTTTTGAATGAACTTAACATCATAGCCTCTATACTCTAAGTATTTTCTTATAGTATCAAAAATTATAAAAGTTCTTCCGTTACCAATATGAAAATAATTATATACAGTTGGCCCACACACATACATCTTTACTTCTTTATCGTTAATAGGTACAAAGTCCTCTTTTTTTCTTGTAAGGGTATTATATATCTTAATCATAAAATCATTTACCTCCTCATGTATTTAAATACAACAAAATACAAATATATTATATCATAGAAATTAAATTTAACGTACTAAAGCTCCTTAAAATTCTAAAGATTTTATTCGTCGAATAGCTTCCTCTAAGGAGATAATCATTGGCTCCTCGGTAGTATCATCCTTATACTCAACCATTCCATCTTTTATATATTTTCCAACTACGATTCTAACCGGAATACCCATAAGCTCTATGTCCTTGAATTTTGCTCCAACTCTATCTTCTCTGTCGTCTAATATTACATTTTTGTCTATAGTTTTTATTTTGCTATACAGCTCTTCTCCGGCTTTAAGTTGTTCCTCATTCTTCCCTACAGCTATTATTATCGCTACGTGGTACGGACAAATATTCTTTGGCCACATTATCTCATTTTCCTCACTATTATTTTCCACTATCATTCCTAAAAGTCTAGACAAATTTATTTCAGCTTCCCTCACTATAACGGATGGCCTTCCCTTTATGCCAACATTCTTATTAGTTGTGAAACTACCTATTTTTATATAAGTGCTGCCACAAAGATCACCACAACATTCCCCACAAATGTCCTTTTCTTCTGCAACTTTGAAATCTCCTATAAGCCCATCAAAATCCCTTCCATAGTTAACATTTATATAGTGATAATTTGTGTCATTTGCCCCTACCACAAAGTTTTTCATATTAGCTACTTCTTCATCTACTAAAAGATAATCAGTCTTTATGCCTATTGGTCCTGCAAAGCCTACATCAGCTCCTGTTGCTGCTTTTACTCTCTCTTCATCAGCCATATCTAAAGCCGGAAAACACTTCAAAAATTCTGCAACTTTACTTTCACTAGCATCTCTATTTCCAGGAATCATTACTGCTATAGTCTTTTTTCCCGCCTTATATATAAGTGTTTTTGCTATATTTTCTCTCCTTATATTGAGGAATTTAACTAAATCATCAATAGTTTTTATATCAGGGGTTAATACCTTGCTCATATCTTTTAATTCTTCATGTTGATCTATGTTAGGATGTACATGAAATACTTTATTTTCTTCCATAGCACCACAAGATTTACATTGGAGAAATTCATTATCACCTAAATCACATGGAACTATTACATCCTCTACTATCAAATCATTGGTAACAGAATTTCTAAGAGTGATAACATCTAATCCCATAGATTTTAAAGCTCTAATCAACTGCTCTTTCATTAAACTTTCTGTAGTCTCTTCTAATTCGGCACCTTGAATTTCAAAGCTTTGAAACATTGCATTCTCTCTACATTTTAAAAGACCATGTCTTGGTTTTTCTATATTTTCAAAATCCGTCTTAAATTCATGAAATCTATATATATTATTCTTTGTGCTCTCTAATGCCTCTCCAAAAACTCCTGTAAGTTTTTCTATGTGATTTCTATTTAAAGAATATGTATTATTATAGCAATCTCTTGCAGTAAAAACCTCTACATTGGTGCTAGTCAAATAAGAAGATTTTATTTCTTCACTATTCAAGTCCTCCATAGCACAGGATATAGTGTTCTTTATATTGTTTATGACTTTCATTCCTAAAGGTAAAAAGTTAAATACACCAGGAGCTTCTTTTCTTATGATTCCAGCTCTAAGCATAAGCTTATAACTTTCTATATCCTTTGTAGCTTCTGCTGGTGCATTTCTAAGAGTACATGATAAGGTGTTTTTCATTCTCATAGCTAACCCTCCAAGCCTTGTATAATAAGAGCCCACCTTATTATCATAAGGCGAGCTCTAAAGTTTTGTTTATATTATATATTTTACTGACCGTCATTGTCAATAATGCCTTTGGATATAATTTCTGCAACTTCTATATCTTCTGGAGTGGTGACTTTTATATTAGTGTAGCTACCCTCATAAAGATATACTCTTTTGCCAAGCTTCTCTATAACCATAGTATCATCAGTGACCACAAGTTTTTCTTCTCTTATAGCCTCATGGGCCCTTTTTATGCTGTCATAATTAAAACATTGAGGTGTCTGCACTGCAAATAAAGTATCACGCTTAAGAGTTTCTTTTGAAAAACTCTCTTCATCTTTTATCTTTATAGTATCCTTTGGTATAACACCACAAGCTGCAGCCCCATATGTCTTAGCATAATCTATCCCTTGGTTTATTATCTTCTTAGATACAAAAGGTCTTGCTCCATCATGGATTAAAACTATATCACATTCTTCTATGGCTAAAAGTCCGTTGTAAACAGAATCCTGTCTTTCGGTTCCACCCTCTACCACAGCTAAGATTTTCTGAAAATCATATACCTTTAATACATTTTCATTGAAGTATTCCATGTCATCTTTAGAAATTACAATGACTATCCCATCTATATGCTCACAGTTTTCAAAGGCTTTTATGGTATACCAGATAATAGGTTTATTATTGATACAAATAAATTGCTTACTTATATCACGTCCTACCCTTTTACCTTTTCCTCCTGCTACAATAAGAGCATAATTCTTACTCAATATTTTTCATCCTCCCTAAGGGCCAATAATCTTAAATCAAGCTATTTTTCCTTTGCAAATATCATTCTTCCTGCTGGAGTTTGAAGTACAGAAGTTACTATTACATCTAGATCTTCACCTATATGCTTTCTTCCACCTTCTACTACAATCATGGTACCATCATCTAAGTAAGCAACCCCTTGCCCAGATTCCTTACCATCTTTGATAATTTGTATACGCATCTCTTCTCCTGGGAGAAGTACTGGCTTTATAGCATTGGCAAGTTCATTTATATTTAGAACAGGCACTCCTTGAAATTCTGCAACTTTGTTTAGATTGTAATCATTGGTTATCACATTACCACCTAAAACCTGTGCAAGTTTTAAAAGTTTGCTATCTACCTCAGCTATATCTGGGAAATCTTTTTCTGAAATTTCAACATCTATATCTAATTCCTTTTGAATCTTGTTTAATATGTCAAGACCTCTTCTTCCTCTGTTTCTTTTTAGACCATCAGATGAATCCGCTATATGTCTAAGCTCTTCTAGAACAAAATTTGGGATTATTAAAGTTCCTTCTATAAATCCAGTTTTGCATAAATCTGCAATTCTTCCATCTATAATAACAGATGTGTCTAAAACCTTAGGGGTCCCTTTATAGGAATGTTTAACTTTTTTATCTTTGCTTGATCCAACTTTCTTAAAGCTTCCTAATGCATTAAGAATCTCGTCTTTCTTCTTTATAGCTAGGTCAGCTCCTAAAACAGCCATTATTATATTTATAACAGCATATAACAATTTGCCGACTCTAGGCACTCCGCTTAGAACACTAAACACTAATGCAGAAATAACTAGAAATAATATAGCACCTACTGCTCCAAATATTATCTCCATAGCACTGAGCTTCTGCATGTTCTTTTCTATATAATCCATTAATTTTCTTAAATTCTTATATATTAAAGGGAACAATAAATATAATATAAGTCCACATATCAGAGATATTATCGCTAATAACCCACCACTTTTTATCATACTATCTTTAAAACTACTTAGGAACTCTGTTGCCAAAGCAATAGTCCCAAGGTAAAACCCTACAGTCATACCTATTATTGTAAAAGAAATTCTCAATATTTTCCTCAACAACTCAATTCACCTCCTATAAATCATTATTGACTTAAATGTATTTTTTAAATCCTAACTATAACTATATATTAAGCAAAATTCCTTTTCAATATAAGTTGTTGCACTTTAATAAATTTTTTACTATCATCTAAAAATGTTAACTCTTTGGTTTCTATGTTAATTTCTTCATTTTATATGTTATTTTTTTGAAATCCATAGATTTTCACCCCCTATACAAAATTTTTATTGTGATTTAATATATACACATCCTAGTTATCTTTATTAAGTTTGTTGACAAAATTAAGTTAAGAAAACTATAATTACCTTATAAGCCACAATAAGTATTTCTTTAAGGAGTTGAGACTAAATGAAAGATATGATCTTTGATGATTTCCAAAACTGTGTGAGTGAATCTCTCTTACGACACAAAAGCATATTGGATATAATAACTAAATTAGATGAGTCTCAAGCAAGGGTAAATAGAGCCTTAATAAAATCTGTTACCAATTGCGGTTGCATAGAAATTAACGGTAAAAAGCAGTGTATTCCTGATGAAACGCAAACCATAGAGGAACTCAATAATTGCCTTAAATCTCATCTAAACGGAGAGCTTTGTGATAATTGTAGAGATATTATATCTACAGAACTAGGAAATCATTTGTTTTATATCGCATCACTTTGCAATGCATTAGATTTAAATCTATATGATATTTTAATTAATGAGTATGATAAGCTAAATACTTTGGGAAAATACAGATTGAGATAGTTTAAAGCTTATCCAGAATTTTATTTAATTTCTATATACAGAAGATTAATGTGTTTTTATACATATATAGCTATAGCATTAAAGGCTACTACTATGTTTTCATAGTTATAGCCTTTTTATTCTTAAAGTTGTTTATCTAGAGATGCCTGCTCTTTTATTCTTCTAAGTCCGTTCTTTATTGCCTTTGACCTAGCTTCTCCAATTCCATCAACTTTATCAAGTTCATCATAATCAGCTTCTATTACAAGCTTTAGCTCTTTAAATTCTTTTACTAGGTTCTCTATTACTTGAGCTGGTATTCTAGGAACTTTATTAAGCATTCTATATCCTCTTGGAGAAATCAACGTATCAACTAGAGACTTCGTATTGAATCCTAAAACCTTGCTAATTTCCTCTAAATCTAAAAGTTCCTCCTGGGTCAAAGATTGTAGTTTCTCATATATTTCATTGTAATCCATGTCTTCTTTGCAATAATCTCTAATAAGAAGAAGTCCATCTCTCTCAACGTTTCTTATAAGTTCATTAAGCTGCATATATATGAGTCTTCCTTCATTTCCAAGTTCACATATATATCTTTCTATTTCAGATACTATTCTCATAACCATTTCAGTTCTTTGCACTGATGTAACTACATCAAATAGTGTGACTAAATCTTGAAACTCTAATAAATTTAAGTTGTCGATGACTCTATCTAGCACTGAAACATACTTTTCTAAAGTTTGTATTGCCTGATTTGCCTTAGTTATTATGACACTACTGTCTCTTAAAACATATTTTATGTTACCTTTATAAACTGTAATTATATTTCTTCTTTGGGATATGGCAATGACTATAGCTCCAGTCTGCCTTGCTACTCTATCTGCTGTTCTATGCCTAGTTCCCGTTTCATATGTCTGTGTTGATGAATTTGGTATAAGCTGTGCATTTGCTCTCACTATCTTCTTAATATCTGAGCTTATTACGATAGCCCCATCCATCTTAGCTAGTTCATATACATAAGAAGGACTGTATTCAGCATTTATGTTGAAACCACCATCTACTATATTTAAAATCTCATTACTGTCTCCTAATACTAAAAGTCCACCAGTTTTAGCTCTTAATATATTTTCTAAACCATCTCTCAATTGCGTTCCTGGCCCCATTATCTTTAAAATGTTTTTTAATTCTTTGTCGTTCTCAATCCTCACCTTACTATACACTCCTCATTAAAATACTGAATTAAGGGCTTCTCTCAATGTCTTTACTCCTACTATATTTATTCCGTCTATATCTATATTATCTTTATTTCTTTTTGGTAATATAACATTATTAAATCCCATTTTATAAGCTTCATTTACAATTCTTTCACTGGACATTATAGGACGTACTTCTCCTGTAAGACCTATTTCTCCTATGGCTATCATATTTTCAAGCTTTGACGGTGTATTCTTTGCACTAGATATAAGCGCCAGTGCCACCCCCAAATCTGCCACAGGACCTTGTATATTAAGTCCACCTACCACATTTACATAAACATCACAGTTGTAGAATGGAATCTTTAATTTCTTTTCTAGCACTGCTAGTATCAAATTCAATCTGGATAATTCTATTCCAACAGCAGTTCTTCTTGGATTATATGCATTAGTCTCACTAACTAGGGCCTGAACTTCTACTAATATAGGTCTGCTTCCTTCCATGATACCTATTACCATAGCGCCCTCTTGGTTGAAACTTGAGTCTTCTAGAAATATTTTTGATGGATTGTAAACTTCCATAAGACCTTCCTGCTTCATTTCAAAAACTCCGATTTCACTTGTGGTTCCAAATCTATTTTTGATGGTTCTAAGTATTCTAAACTCCTCTGACCTTTCACCTTCAAAATATAGAACTGTATCTACTATATGTTCAAGGACTCTTGGTCCTGCCAGTTCCCCTGCTTTTGTGACATGGGCAACTATGAAAAACGGAATATTTCTTCCTTTTCCAATTCTCATTATGTCATTTGCACATTCTCTAACTTGGGATACACTTCCTGGTGCAGATGCCACCGTGGATTTGAATAGTGTTTGAATAGAATCTAGTATGACAAACATAGGATTTATATCATTTACATGCTTTTCTATAGTTTCAAGATTGGTTTCTGAAACTATAAATAAATTTGAAGAAACTGCTCCTAATCTATCTGCACGCATCTTTATCTGCTCTTCTGACTCTTCACCAGATACATATAATACCTTTCCATACTTACTAGCTATGCTACTAGCACTTTGAAGAAGAAGTGTTGATTTTCCTATTCCTGGGTCTCCAGATATCAGAGTAAGGGAACCTCTTACAAGTCCTCCTCCTAAAACTCTATTAAGCTCTGGCATCCCAGTATCGAATCTTTCCTGCTCACCAGATTTTATCTCATTTATGCTCCTTGGAGTTGAAGAAGCTGTAACACCAGCTAATGGATTCTTCACTTTACCCTCTGGAATCTTCTCCTCTTCCGTAAAGCTGTTCCAATTATTGCAAGATGGGCATTTTCCCATCCATTTAGCTGTTTCATAACCACATTGCTGACAAACATAAACTGTTTTTGTCTTTGCCACCTTATCAACTCCTAAAAATCTTTATATTAAGTCATAAAAATGCTTTTTAATTAAACATACAAATTTATTATACATTTTTTAATTCCTTATAATCAATAAATTTACATTAATATATCCTTTATTATTGACCACATCTTTATATATTATCATATTTTAAATAAACAGTTGTCATTTTTCCTACAACTACTCAAATAAATTTTCATTCATATATTGTATGAAAACTTATAAATACAAGGCCTTTTAAATATTGAGATATAAAAAATAGACCTACAAAACAATTAGTAATCATTCTGCAGGCCTATTTCTACTTAGTTAATACTTCAACTAATTTCTCTTTTATATATTCCTTTATCTCTTTGTCACCGATAAAAGTGTTATCATCAAAATCACTTGGTCTTACCCTAAAGAAATTTATAACCAATGCATTTTTAACTATTAGATATTCATCTGAATGTAATGGTGAAAATATAACTTCAAGCTCTTCATAGTTGTTTTTATTCTCTAGGTTTTGTAAGCCTTCTAGTAAGTCATCTACATTTAGCTTTTTGACAGGATCCGCCATTGCCTTAGTGTATTCTAAATCTTCCATCATCCACATGTTGTTGTTCCAGAACTTTCTTTCCTTCTTGTTTCCTGTGAATGGCTCTCTGTTCTTGATAGCACTTAGTGCACGTCTTACAGACTCCCCATCAAACTCATCATCATAAGCTATGCTTAATGCTTTCATATTTGCAACGTCATTGAAAAATACCTCTGAAATGTTTTCCTTTTCACTTGCCGCCTGCCAATAATATAGCATAGCTTCTACTGCTTCAAGATTTAATTTAATTCTTTGAATCATAGACTCCCCCACCTTCTATTAGAAACTATATATGTTTCCAATAATTGTATAATTCTTAATATTTTCAATTAATATTATACACTAGAATTCTACTTTATTAAAGATGCAGCATCTTCATCAACAATTACTGTAACATTTGGGTGTACTTGTAGTAGTGTTGCTGGAATTTGTGTTGTTATCTTTCCACTTGCTAGGGCTTCTATTACCTCTGCCTTGTTCTTTCCACTTGCTATAAGCAATATCTTTTTAGCTTTCATTATTCCACCAAGTCCCATAGTTAAAGCCTCCCTTGGAACTTCATCTATATTGTTAAAGAATCTAGCATTCGCTTCTATAGTAGTTTCTTCTAACTTAGTTAAATGAGTATTAGTATTTAAATAATTGTCTGGCTCATTAAATCCGATGTGTCCGTTTGGTCCTATTCCTAATAATTGAATATCTATTCCACCTAATTCTTCTATTTTCTTATCGTAGTTTTCACATTCTTTTTCTGCATCTTCTGCTAAGCCATTTGGTACAAAAGTCTTTGATTTGTCTATGTTAATATGATTGAATAAATTTGTATTCATAAAATATCTATAGCTTTGAGGATGATCTCCTGAAAGTCCTCTGTATTCATCTAAGTTTATTGATGAAACTTTAGAAAAATCTAGTTCTCCATCTTCATACATCTTTATAAGTTCCTTATACATAGCAACTGGAGTTCCTCCTGTAGCTAGTCCTAAAACACACTCATTCTTTCCCTTTATAGTCTCAGCCATTTCCTGTGCTGCTCTTTTGCTCATAGCTTCATAATTTTTTTCTACTAATATCCTCATCTTATTCTTCCCTCTCTCCTAGAAATATTAACTTCCAATATATATTTATCAGACCTATATATTGCGTCCTCTATAAAAATTACCTTTCCATATTTGTCTATGTTTCTGCTTAAATTTCTTAGAAAAGGTACATCATAATTTATCTTAAATAACTCCCTATATTCCTCAGTTGGCAATACACCCTGTACTGATGATTCGGAGTAATCAATGTCATATCCAAAGTTTTTTAGAATGTTAAATAATGATCCTTTAAGCATCTTTTCATCTAAATATCCGCAATAATCACATGGTATATATACAATTTCATTTGCTATACACTCTCCATCTACTATTCTCATCCTGTTTATTCTATAAAGATGTTCAAATGGAAATACATCTTCCATGGTAGCTGGTGTGTCTATAACTTTGAATTCTATCACTTTATTTTCTAGCTTCATCCCCATCCTTTCTATTATGGAGGAAAAGCTCATTATATCCTTTTGTTTAAGTTTAGGTTCACAGACAAATGTTCCTTTACCTTTTTCTCTTACTAAAATTCCTTCGTTAACTAACTCTCCTAACGCCTGTCTTATAGTCATTCTTGACACGCCATAACTTTCTGAAAGCTCTCTCTCACTATCTATACACTGGCCTACTTTCCAAAAGCCGTTGTTTATCTTTTTTTCTATATCTTCTTTAAGCTGATAGTATACCGGAATCGGACTATTTTTATTTATCATAATCATCACTCCTAATGTGATTATATAATATAGAGTTATAGTTGTCTATACCAATTAAGATATTTTATTGATTATTAAAATAACCCACACCTTTGATTTTACTTTTATCAAAAGTATGGGTATTTATTGTTAATTATGCTATATCATTTTGAGATTCAGATTTGTTAAATCTAAGCTCATTCTCTTCTAATGTAATGTCTACAGAGTCTCCTCTTTGTATAGTTCCCTTTAGAATTTCTTCGCTTAATCTATCTTCTACAGCTTTTGTTATAGCCCTTCTAAGAGGTCTAGCCCCATATACAGGGTCAAATCCCTTCTTTGCAAGATGCTTTGTAACTTCTTCATTAAAGTTTAGATATATCTCCTGCGCCTCAAGTCTTGCTGTCACAGAATTAAGCATAAGTTTAACTATCTTTACTAAATCCTCTTCTTTTATTTCATGGAACACTATTATATCATCTATCCTGTTTAAAAATTCTGGTCTAAAGCTTCTCTTAAGTTCTTCCATAATATTTTCTTTCATCTTTTCGTATTCGCTGTCTTCTTCAAAACTATCTGTAGCAAATCCTAAAGTTTTTTGTTTTTTAAGAGTATTAACCCCAGCATTAGATGTCATTATTATAATTGTGTTTTTAAAGTTTACGGTCTTGCCCTTTCCATCAGTAAGTCTTCCATCTTCTAGTATTTGAAGTAATATATTGAAAACTTCTGGATGTGCCTTTTCTATCTCATCAAATAAGATTACTGAATATGGATTACGCCTTACCTTTTCAGTAAGCTGACCACCTTCATCAAAACCCACATATCCTGGAGGCGACCCTATAAGTCTAGATACTGAGTGCTTCTCCATGTATTCTGACATATCAATTCTTATCATGCTATTTTCATTTCCAAACATAGCTTCTGCTAAGGCTTTGCTTAGCTCAGTCTTTCCTACTCCTGTTGGTCCTAAGAATATAAATGATCCTATTGGTCTATTAGGGTCCTTTAAACCAACCCTTGCACGTCTCACTGCTTTTGATATAGCCTTTACAGCTTCATCTTGACCTATAACTCTTCCATGAAGGATATTTTCAAGATTTAGGAGTCTTTCTGATTCTGTTTCCGTAAGTTTCTCCACAGGAACCTTAGTCCATCTTGAAACTACAGATGCTATTTCCTTTTCTCCAACTACTTTTGTTCTTGTATTAGCCTCTGACTTCCAATTAATCTTGCATGTTTCTATTTTGTTCTTTATCTCTCTTTCATTGTCTCTTAGGAAAGCAGCTTTTTCAAAATCCTGAAGATTTATAGCATCTTCCTTTTCCTTTTCAACTTTTTTTAGGTCTTCTTCTAGCATCTTTAAATCTGGAGGTGTTGTAAGATTTTCTATTCTAATTTTTGCGGCAGCCTCATCCATGAGATCTATGGCTTTGTCTGGAAGATATCTATCCGTTATATATCTATCTGAAAGAGTTATGGATGCTTCTAAAGCTTCATCTGTTATCTTTACTCCGTGATGGGCTTCATACTTATCCCTTACCCCTTTTAGAATCTGTAGAGTTTCTTCCTTTGTAGGTTCTACTACCATTACAGGTTGAAAACGCCTTTCTAGAGCTGCGTCCTTTTCTATATATTTTCTATATTCATCTATAGTAGTAGCACCTATACATTGAATTTCTCCTCTAGCTAATGCTGGCTTTAATATATTAGAAGCATCGATGGCACCTTCTGCTCCTCCAGCACCTACTATGGTGTGTATCTCATCGATAAATAATATTATATCTCCAGCCTTTCTGATTTCATCCATAACCTTTTTTAGTCTCTCTTCAAATTCACCTCTATACTTTGAACCTGCAAGAAGAGATGATATATCTAATGTTACTACCCTCTTGCTAGCTAGAATTTCAGGGATATTTCCCTCTATTATCTTCTCGGCTAAGCCTTCTACTATTGCTGTCTTTCCTACACCAGGGTCCCCTATAAAGCAAGGGTTATTCTTGGTCCTTCTGCATAGAATTTCTAAGACTCTTTGAGTTTCTGAATCTCTCCCTATGATTGGGTCAAGCTTTCCTTCCCTAGCTAGGTCTGTTAGGTCTCTTCCATATTGATTTAGAGTTGGTGTATTTGTATGCTTATTTGTATTGTCTCTAGCCGTCTTTCCATTACCTTGATTTGAAAAGGTCGACAAAATTTCTTGTCTTAAGGTTTCCATATTAACACCTATATTTGTTAATATGGTGTATGCCACCCCATCTGATTCTCTTGTAATTGCAAGTAATATATGCTCTGGTGTAACATAATTTTGATTTAGATTTCTAGCTTCAACAAGACTTAAATCTAAAATTCTTTTTGTTCTTGGCGTTAGTGGGACTTGGGTTTGAATAACTCCAAAGTCTCCTTGGCCTTCGTATTGTAGTATCAATTCTTTTACGATTTCTAAGGTCACATTCTTCTTGTTTAACAGATTTTTGCTTAATCCGTTTTCCTCTAATATTCCAAGTAATATATGCTCTGTGCCTATATATCCATGCCTTAACTCTATTGCCTCTTCTTGAGCGTACATCACTACCTTTTGAGCTCTTTCAGTAAATTTCTCAAACATAATAATCCACCTCCTATTTATTCATCTTTATGCCAAGCTTTCTCTAACTAATCGTGCTCTTTCAATATCACGTTCTTTAGATGATAATTCTTTTCCATAAGATAATTGCAATGTGGCCGGTTGAACATTCACAAGTATTTTGTTCATTCCTATGCTCTCATCTTCTATTATTCCCATTTCTTTCCCCATTCTAACATTAGATAATAAATTTAATGCTTCTTGAGTAGTTAAAATTCTTGCTGTCTTCAAAATACCTAGAGATCTCCATATCTTATCTTCTAATTCACTTTTGTACTGAGCCTTCATTTTTTCTCTAAGCTCTAGTTCCTGACTTACTAATTGAGAAGTTATAGCTTCAATATTGTTTATGATATCCTCTTCACTTACTCCAAGTGTTATTTGATTCGATATCTGATATATATTCCCATAACCTTTTGATCCCTCGCCATAAAGTCCTCTTATAGTCATTCCAACTTGGGTAAGTGCATTGATTATTCCTTGGATTTGATTATTTGCAGCTAATGCTGGAAGATGTATCATCACTGAAGCTCTCATGCCAGTACCTAAATTCGTAGGGCACGCTGTAATATAACCAAGCCTCTCATCAAAAGGTACTTCCAATGTTTCTTCAAGCTTATCATCTATAGCGTTAATCTCTTCGTAAGCCTCTCTTATAGTCATACCTCCATATATACATTGCATCCTTATATGGTCTTCTTCATTTATCATTATACTTACAGTTCCATCCTCTTTACATATGAAAGCTGACTTATCTTTTGAGTTTAGAAGATTACTGCTTATTAAATGTTTTTCTAGAAAACTCATATTTTCCTTGTCATTTTTCTCCCAAAGATATATAGTTTCAAATCCTTCTTTTAGTTCATGTGAGGTGTAAAAAGCCTCTTCTACAGATTTTACTATTTCTCGTCCTTCATCTGTGCTCAATCTATTTGGGAAAGGTTTATCTTTTATATTCCTTGCAAGTCTTACTCTACTGCTTAGAATTATACTTTTATCATCGCTATTCTCTATCCAGTTTTTCATTACTTGTCTCCCTCCCCATTTTTCTCTTGAAGGTCTTTAATCTTGTCTCTGATTACAGCTGCCTGTTCATATTCTTCTTCTAATATAGCCTTTTGAAGATCTTCTTTTAATTTTAGTAATGTCCTTTTCTCTATAAGCTTCTTGCCTCCATTATGAGGAACCTTACCTATATGCTCATTTGCTCTCTGTACTCTTTTTATTACTGGATTTACCATAGGTGCAAATGTCTCATAGCATTTTTCGCATCCTAAAAGACTCTTTTCTTTGAACTCTTCATATGTCATGCCACAATGCTCACATACCTGTCCTTCTACAGCTATACTTTCCTTAGATGGTTTCATGTAGTCCATAAGTCCACTCAAAAGATTTTGAAAATATAAAGGTGCATTCATATCTCCTATGCCATAAAATCCTATATCATCTTGCTGTTTTGCACATGCCTCACACAAATTCATTTCCTGTTTTGCACCATTAACTATCTTTACAATATGAATAGTAGCTTTGTTTTTATTACACCTATCGCATAACATATAATCTCCTCCTTTTATCTCTATCCAATTATCATTATCATAGCCTTTAATATATCTGCCCTAAGTTTATTCTTCTCTTCAGTATAATTTAAAGTTCTATCATTAGTTGCCAGTTTCATTAACCCAGCTTCTCTTGTCGTAATAAACTCTGATTCTAAAAGTCCCTCTATTACAGTTAAAGCTCCATTATAGGTTATGCTGTTTCCTATCTTTTCTTGAAGGACCCTTATAAGCTCTTCCTCATTGTCATAGGGTATCTGCCTTATGACAATGCAGCCGCCTCCCCCTCTTCTGCTCTCTATGATATATCCCCTATCTGTTGTAAACCTAGTGGTCAATACATAATTGATTTGAGATGGAGCACAGCTAAAATGATTTGCTAGTTCATTTCTTTGTATCTGAACCATATCTCCGCTTTCCTCTAGCATTTCTTTTATAAATTCCTCTATTAAATCCGATAATCTAGCCATATCCATTCTCCTTTTTATTTTGACTTTCTTTGACCTTTATTAAATATTATTATTTTCTAAGGTTTACTTCAATGGTTGAAAATTTTCTCTTTCTATGATTATGGGTAATTTGCATAAAATATTATTCAATTTCTCTTTTTTTCTTAGAATTACATTGAAATATGTGGTTATAATATAAGATGCTTATATTTTATTTGTAGAGGTGATTTTTAATGGAGATAATATATTTAGGACACTCTTCATTTATCTTAAAGACTGCCATGGGTCGCAAGATACTTATAGACCCTTTTAGATGTGCTGCCATAGAAAAAAAACTAATAGGAACCATAAATCTAATTACTGTAAGTCATAATCATTCTAATCACAACTATACTGAACTCTTTAAAGAAGATGTAAAAATCATAGATACTCCATGTACTTATGAAGAAAAAGAGTTGCGTATAAGCGGTATTTCATGCTTTCATGATGATATGAATGGACTAAAGCGTGGGAAAAATATAATATTTTTATATGAGTTTGATGGATTTAAGATATGTCATTTAGGCGATTTAGGTCATATCCCAGATGGGGACACATTGGCTCTACTAAAAGATTTAGATTTCTTACTAATTCCTGTGGGAGGAAACTTCACTCTTGATGCAGAGAAAGCAAGTGCATTATGCAATATGATAACCCCTAAAGTGGTGATTCCTATGCACTATAAGTCTATGAAGAATAATTTTGATATAAGTGGTGTAGAGGATTTTATATTTGATATGAAAAATGGAGAAAGGCTATCTGATTCATCTTTAAGTCTAAACTTTATGCCTGACTGCCGTAATGCAGTTTTTGTCATGCCTTCCCTTCAATAATTATATTTATACAAAACAAAAGAACCATCTTACAAAGTGTAAGATAGTCCTTTATATGTTTTATTACTCTTGTACTGGAGCTCCTACTGGGCAAACATTTGCACAATTTCCACAATCGATACATGTGTCTGCATCTATAACAAATATAGAATCTCCTTGGCTTATTGCGTTAACTGGGCACTCAGATGCACAAGCTCCGCAAGATACACAAGCGTCTACTATTTTGTATGCCATTAAAAACACCTCCTAAATTATTAAAACTGGACAAGTTATTGTCCAGTTTTATTTTAACATGTTTTTTTATATTTTCAAAGTTAATTTTGAATTTTTAGCCATTGTACACTATCATATACTTGCAATTTTACCACATTTATATGTGTTTTCTTCTTTAAAGTACTGTATACCCTAGATTCTCTATAGACTCTATGATATCATCTATTTTTACAAAGTAGTCATCAAATATTATGCTTGCTTCTCTTTTTTCTCTACTTATTTCACAAGCTATGACTCCCTCATTACTAGCTATGGCTTTTCTAACTTTGTTTACATCATCAATTGTATTCATATTGCAAATTTCTAATGAAGACCTCATGAGATATCCTCCCTATTCCTCTTTAAGCAAGTTTTTTATGTTCATTGCATCTTCTTTATTATCTACATCTATTTTGATTTCATCATCATTTAAGACTCCTTCATAGTTTCCAGATACAAGCTCTACTTCTGTTATCTTAAAGTTTTCCATAATCTCTTCATTATTTATCTTAAGCTTAACTTTTACGGTTTCTTTTACTACACTATTGCCTACAACTTCCCCTTTACCAAGTTCAGTTTTAACTACAGAACCAATCTTCGGAAGTTTCTTTCTTATATCCTCATATGTCTGTTGCTCATAATTTAGACAACACATAAGCCTTCCACATATACCAGAAATTTTAGTAGGGTTTAAAGATAGGCTCTGTTCTTTTGCCATCTTTATTGAAACTGAAGCAAAATCACCAAGGAAGGCAGAACAACAAAGTGGTCTTCCACAAGGTCCTAGTCCTCCTATCATTTTAGCTTCATCTCTAACACCTATTTGTCTAAGCTCAATTCTAGTTTTGAATATAGTAGCAAGATCCTTTACAAGCTCTCTAAAGTCAACTCTCCCATCTGCTGTAAAGTAAAATATGACTTTATTGTTATCGAAGGTATACTCTACATCTATAAGTTTCATAGTAAGCTTATGTTGTTCTATTTTATTTAAACATATTTCAAAGGCATCCTTTTCCTTTGACTTATTCTGTTCATGTCTTATGATATCATTCTCATCAGCTATCCTTAAAACATTTTTAAGAGGAGATACTATATCCTCTTCTGATACTTCCTTCTCTCCAATAACACATTCACCGAATTCCACTCCTCTTGCAGTTTCAACAATAACATAAGTACCTTTATTTATTTTCAAATTCGTTGGATCGAAATAGTATACTTTTCCTGCCTTTTTAAAACGTACTCCTACAACTTTTACCATATTAGCCCTCCAGCATGTTCATCAGCATAACATCAAAGGTCATTACTGCATTTACATTTCTATCTAAATTATTTCTTGTTTCATTTATTACTCTCACAATAGCATTTAACTTGTTAAATGACATATTGCGAGATAAGTTTTTTATGGCTTCTGCCATATCCTGATTTAAGATATATTTATCATCACTAAGCTCTTTATATACTATAATATCTCTTACGTAAAACAGTATAACATCTAATATATCTTTAAAGAAGTTTTTATATTTTTCGTTAATTTCTTTTGAATAATTTACAACTACATTTGTATCTCTTGAATTTATATCCATTAAAATTCTTAGACTCAAATCTCTTATATCTTTAAATGACTTATTCGTCATGTAATTGTCTACTCTTCCTGGGATACCTTCGCTAAATGCTAATAATGTTTTCATAGTACTATCATCTACATATGGAAATTTATTCTTTATGTAGACTCTCATCTCTTCATTTGTAAGTGAATTTAGCTTATGTATCTGACACCTAGATTTTATCGTATCTAATATGCTCTTATCACTTTGGCATAAGATTATGATATAAACTCCCTTAGGTGGTTCTTCTATAGTCTTTAGAAAAGCATTTTGCCCTTGAATGGTTATATCATCACCATTATGTAGGATTATTACCTTTTTATCTCCTTCAAAAGGTTTTTTGCTTATCTCTTCAATGATATTTCTAATATCATCTACTCCAATGGATTTACCTGTGCATTTGAAATCTATTATGTCTGCATAATCTCTATCGATTGTCTTGTTTAGGATATTCATAGCTAATTCCTTAGCTACTAAGCTCTTTCCTATTCCATCTTCGCCAACTATAAGATGACCATGTGAAAGGGTGTCCTTGACAACAGATCTATTTAAAGTTTCTCTTATTCCTTGATGCCCTATTATGTTAATCAAAGCTCACCCTCCCTTTAATTTATAATTTCATAAATTTATCTACAGGTACTACAAACACTGTTGCTCCTCCTACCTGAACTTCTACGGGATATGGTACATATACTCCTGTAGTTCCAGCTATAGGTGATGGAGTTGTAACGATTTGATCTCTTGTTCTGCTTGTTTCTTCTATTATCTTCAAAACAGCATCTACCTGTTCATCTTCTACACCTATCATAAGTGTAGTATTTCCTGATTTTAAAAATCCTCCAGTGGTAGCAAGTTTAGTAACCCTATATCCACTGTCTGTCAATTCATCAATTAGATCTATTGCATCATCATCTTGGACTATTGCAATTATAAGTTTCATAATGGCACCTCCAATGGCTTTTATTTATATTTTACCATAATATGATTAATTTCAATAGTTCTAAAATTTAATAAATTACTTCAAAATACTATCTATTACATCAATTGCAGACTTAAACACTTCCTCAATAGCTTTTGCGCCATCTATAACTCTTATGTTATATTCATATGAATTTATAAGCTTTTTATAGCCTTCTTGAACTTTATTATGGAAATTAATGTTCTCTAAATCTAACCTATTTACTTCTCTATCTGAATTTGCCATTATTCTCTTCATAGCCTCTTCAGGATTTATATCAAAGTATATAGTCATATCAGGCATGTATCCATCTATTGCAAACTCGTTTATAGTCATAATCTCATCTATCCCTATACCCCTTGCAAATCCTTGATATGCAAGGGAGGACAATACAAACCTATCACATAAAACCATAGTTCCTTCTTCTAAGGCTGGTATAACTTTCTCAATTAAATGCTGTCTTCTAGCTGCAGCATACAACAAAGCCTCTGTTCTCCCATCCATTGTAGTATTTTCTTTATCTAAAATTATGCTTCTTATCTTTTCTGATATTACTATTCCGCCTGGCTCCCTAGTAGCTATACATTTCACTCCTCTAGATTTAAGCTCCTCACGTACTTTTTCTAATATAGTTGTTTTTCCAGCTCCATCTGGTCCTTCAAATACTATAAATAAACCTTTCTTCAAAAGTTATCCCTCCTATGTCATCAGCTTATTCTATTTTATCATATCATTCTCTACATAAAAAGAAGTATTAACTGATGAAGTCCTACCCAAAGCTGTTAACCTCTTCCTAAAGCTTTAAGCATGGCTTCTCATTTAATACTCCTCTTGTCTTTTATAACTTTAAAATCTTTATAAGATTATCTTTTAGGCCTAGAACTGTGACTCTACTCTCTTTGTAGTATTTTATAATTTCTATAGCCTCTTCATTTATCTCTTCACCTATCATCACTAGGGGTATTCCTGGAGGATAAGGTGTTATATTCTCTCCTGCTATCTTTCCAGCTGCTTTAGTGAAATCAATATCTATCTTGGGCATATCTACTGCTTCATAAGGTTTCATTATGATTTTAGCTTCTACACTTTCTTTAATAATAGGCTCTTCACCTCTTATTAGTTCTAAGTCACATTCTATTAAAGCTTCATATACCTTTTTAAAATCATCTTTCGTTGAAAAAAGAGACGGAATTAAAACTACATTGCTATTATCGCTCATTTCAGCCTGTATTCCTTGAGTCCTCAAATAATCCAAGGCCTTATGTCCACTGTATCCTTTTGCACAATTGATTATAATTCTAGTTGGATCTATCTGAAAACCTTCATCTAAATCTCTGTCTTCAACTATCTTGAAGACGCTGTTATCTTTTAGTCTTTCTCTTAGTTCATTGCACATATCTATAAGTTTATCATATCCTTCTACCCCATTATCTTCAGTATAAGATCTTGCATACTCAAGACTCATCATAAACATATATGATGGACTTGTCGTTGAAAAAGCTCCTACATAAAAATCAACCTTTTCCTTGTAGGAATCATCTCCTAGATGAAGATATGCCGTCTGAGTCAAACTTGGAAGAGTCTTGTGAGCACTCATCACAGCCATGTCCGCTCCAAGCTCTATAGGATTCATGGGTAGCTTTTCATTAAAGCCAAAATGTGCTCCATGGGCACAATCTATGAGTACCTTGAGTCCTTTTGATTTGCATAGATTTATGATAGCTTTTAGGTCATAGGTTATTCCATAATAAGTTGGATAAGTTAATACTACACCCTTTATATCACTATCTTCTAAAGCCTTTTCTAAATCAGATAATCCAATGGAAAGTGGCATATTAAGTTCTTTCATTATACGAGTATTCAAGTATATTGGATTAAGTTTTCTCATTATAATTCCATTAAAAATGGATTTGTGACATCCCCTGTCTACTAAGATTTTATCGCCTTCATTGAAGGATGAAAAAATCATGGTCAAGTTACCACTTGTACTACCATTTACTAAAAAATATGATTTTTTTGCCTTATATGCTTTTGATAATAGTTCTAAAGATTCCTTTATAGGACCTTCAGGTTTATGAAGATTATCTAAACCATCTACCTCTGTCAAATCTCCTTTAAGCATAAGTTTTGAAAACTCCAGCCCTTGAGTATAAAAATCAAATGCTCTTCCATTCTTATGCCCCGGCATAGAAAGTGGTGTATTATTTTCTTTTATATAGTTAATTACTGCATCTATTAATGGTGTATTCAAAATTAGACTCCTTCCGGAAGAAGCTTAAATTTTACATGATTTGTAATCTTCTTTTAGAAAATCCTCTGCAATATACTTTTTTATGCACTCTTTGTAATACTCATAAAAATCATTATTTGCTGTAAGGTTTATCATCTTACTCTCACAAGATGCACATATGCCTCTACCGTTTATTATTATACCATCATTTAGGGGTTTTCTGCATAATATACAGTTGCACTTTGACATTTATGTCGAGACCTCCTTAATATTTCTTGAACTATCTCAATTCTTGCCCCTTATACTATATTCTATTCATGAAACATAGAAAACTTATTGTGTCCACAGTTTTATTTTTAAAATTTTACGATAAATATAATTTGCCTATTATGGTTAAACTAATCTTGAATTATTACTATAAGGGGGTTTCAATGTGAAAACTCAAGCCATAAGTTATATTGAAAGCTTAAGAGATGAAATTTTAAATATATCAAAATATCTTTATGAAAATCCAGAGGAAAGCTATAAAGAAGTGAAGGCATATAATTATTTGGTGAAACTTCTTAAGTCTCACGGCTTTGATGTTAAGGAAAAGTTTTTAGATATTGATACAAGCTTTTATGCTTCTATAGGAGAGGGGTATCCTAAGATTTGTTTTATATGCGAGTATGATGCCATTCCTGAGGAAGGTCATATCACAGGACACAATGCCATAAGCGCAATTTCTATAGGAGCCGCTCTTGGTATTTCTAAAATAATAGATGATTTTGAAGGAACTATAGTTGTCCTTGGATGTCCTGGAGAATATTTAGGCGGTGCTACAGTTACCATGTGCCGACAAAATGTATTTGAGGATATAGATGCCGTTCTCATGGCGCACCCTGACATAACCACCAGTGAAAGCGGAACATCATCAGCAATTCTTCCTTTATTAATCAAATACAGCTACGACAGCTCTTTATTGAGTTTCATGAATAAGCACAACTATTCACCTTTAGATGCTATGGTACTAACTTTTAACATCATAAATTCTATTGATAAGAGTTTTAAAGATGAGGTATCTGTAAATGGTATATTATCTCAAGGTGGCACATCTCCACTTATTGTTCCAGAGAACTGTGAGGGCGAATTCTACATAAGAGCAAAAACAATGAAGTCAGCTGAAAATATAAAAAGCAAAATCAATCTCATAGCTTCTACTGTAAGTACACTTATGAATATGAAATGTGATATTTCAATTTATGAGATGCCTTATGAGAATCTCTTGACCAACAAAACAATGTCTCGGCTTTTTGCTCATAATCTAAAAGAACACGGCATAATAGATGTAAAACCTCCACGTGATATATATGCTGGAATCAGTTTAGGTGATGTAAGCCACATATGCCCTACAATCCATCCATACGTGTCTATAATAGATGACAGGCATATAACTTATGGAACAGCAAGCTTTGCTACTCAAACCGTAAGCAGCCACGGAAATGATGTTGTCATAATTGCTGCAAAAGCTCTTGCTTCAACTGCCATAGATTTATTAGAAAATCATGTTCTTTTAACTGAAGCAAAGGGTGAGCTTGCTTCCATAAATAAAAAAAATAACTAGGCCGCAGCCTGGTTATTTTTTGATATATTTTTTAGTTTTAAAAGTAATCTTTCACTTGGATCTAAATATACTTCCTTATAATTATCTCCATCTCTATATATACAACATGCTTTATCAAAGTGCAGTAAAGTACATAGGCACTTTTTACTTGATAGTACACTGATTTTTTTCTTGCACTCTTTTCTTCTTCCTATATATACTATATTTTCCAACCTGATGTTTTCTATCATTTCTTGATCTTTGTTATTCATTCTGTATATTATAAGTTCACCTGCTATTATAGAATACTTATACTTCACATTGCACTTAAAGAATTCTATTCCTATCACAGACATAGTAAAAACTAATAATATCGGGTTAGTTATACCCCCTATTTCATAATCAAAAATTTTAACATCTTCTATTGTATTTGATAAATTTATCATTACGGTTATTAAGACGAAGCTCCCCACTATAACTGGAGTCATTCTTCTCTCTACAACTTCTTTGTACATAGTATTCATATTTCGCTCCCCCATATACTCCTCTTGTATATACAGTATTCATTGATACATAGTGATTATACTAGGGCTTCATGATTAAATCTATAGCACCTAGGCTTGTTTAATACTCAAATTCTGGTGATTTAACCTTAAATACTAATTTACCTCCCTAATGGCTTACAGTAGTCTTGTTAGCTTGTCCGCGCTCTGTTTTTCATTAATATTTTATTAACAGAAAAGACATAGTATAATAATATACTAATTATATAGTTCACGTACCCTTCAATCAACTGTTTTTTTGTAGTAAAACTGTTATATCCAAATCTAATTGGATAGTATATAATATAATAGGAATTTGAAAGGAGGTAGTAAAATTGATTTCAATTTATAAAAGTAAAAGTGAAGTTGATAATACTCTCGTGAATCTAGACAATATAGAACCTGGCTGTTGGATAAATGTTATGGCTCCTTCTGATGAAGAAATAATTCTTCTCTCTAAAAAAACTGGAGTACCAATGGAATTTTTAAGAGCTCCATTAGATGATGAGGAAACATCTCGTATAGAACAAGATGGCTCTAATGTGCTTGTTATTGTAGATATTCCTTTCACAGAGATGGAGGATAACTCTCTAACTTATGATACATATCCATTGGCTATAATCCATACCGAAAAAAATATAATTACAGTATGCTTGAAAAACAGTAAGATTCTTACTGACTTCATAGAAGGAAAGATTCGTTCATTTTACACTTTTAAGCGTTCTAGATTCATACTACAGATTCTAAGCAGAGTTGCTACTTATTATTTGCTTTACCTAAGACAAATAGACAAGAAGAGTTTGATGATAGAAAAGAAGCTTCATAAATCAATGAAGAATAAAGAATTAATCCAAATGTTATCTTTAGAAAAATCTCTTGTATACTTTTCAACATCTTTAAAGTCTAATGAGATTACTCTTGAAAAAATGTTAAAAATGGATTTGATGCAGAGGTATCCTGAGGACAATGATGTTTTAGAAGATGTAATAATTGAAAATAAACAGGCCATCGAGATGGCTAATATATATAGTGATATACTAGCTGGAACCATGGATGCTTTTGCATCTGTCATTGCAAACAATTTAAATATAGTAATGAAAGTTCTGGCCTCAGTAACCATAGTTATGTCTATCCCCAATATGGTATCTGGATTGTTTGGTATGAATGTCAGCGGTATCCCCCTATCAGGAACAGGAAACGGCTTTGCAATCATTCTTGGTGGCATAACTATACTTTGTATACTTGTAACTATATTCTTAAACAAGATGGATATGTTTTAATTTAAATCTACGAAAGAGTACTAATCTTATGATTACTACTCTTTTTTGCTAATCAAATTTCAATAAGGAGGTTCTTTATGTTAGGTAAAAAATTAAACTTTGGAGATACCATAGGCATAATTTGCCCTGCAAGCGGCGATGAAGATGAGAAAATTTCTTCTAAAATTGAATATTTAAAGTCCTTAGGCTTTAATGTTAAGACTGGTGCTCATGCTTATGATAAATATGGTTATCTAGCCGGTCAGGATAAACATAGGGCTCTTGACCTCAACTATGCCTTTCAAGATCCTACCATCGACGCAATCATGTGTTATAGAGGTGGTTATGGTACTATGCGAATGCTCTCATATGTAGATTTCAATTTGTTAAAAAATAATCCTAAGATCTTTATAGGTTACAGTGATATAACTACTCTTTTAAACTATATGTACAAAAAAAATAATTTAATAACCTTCCATGGTCCCATGGTAGGAAGTGATTTGAAAGATTTTACTTTGGACTCTCTTCTAAACACTCTTATGAATGGGGATAAGCCATTTTATCTTGAGAATCCTGCTAACATTCAGCTAAAATTCTATGGCTCAAAATCAGTCTCTGGTACCATTATTGGCGGAAATCTCTCTCTTATTTGTGCTACCTTAGGTACTCCTTATGAACTGGACTTTAAAGATAAAATTCTGTTTATCGAAGAAATAGGAGAAGAGCCTTATTCCATAGATAGGATGTTGTGCCAATTAACTTTATCTAATAAATTACATCAATGTGCCGGTTTCATCTTAGGTCAATTTAAGGATTGTTCTAATGAGAAAAGACTTTCACTTGAAGAAGTTTTAGATCATTATATATTTTCCTTAAATAAACCTGTCATATATAATTTTATGTGTGGTCATGACAACCCTAAACTTACACTTCCTATCGGTGCTAAAGCAGCTTTAGACATGAGAGGACATGTTGTTGAGATTTTAAAACCTGTTGTAAAATAAAAAAAAGTTAGTAGAATTTCTACTAACTTTTTTATGGAGGCGCCACCCGGATTTGAACCGGGGATGAGGGTGTTGCAGACCCGTACCTTACCACTTGGCTATAGCGCCACACTTTGGTGGCTGGACCAGGAATCGAACCAGGGACACGAGGATTTTCAGTCCTCTGCTCTACCGACTGAGCTATCCAGCCATATGACCTGGCGACCACCTACTCTCCCACAGAGCCTCCCCTGCAGTACCATCAGCCGTAATTTGCTTGACCTTCGT
>JALEZF010000106.1 GCA_022773025.1 Clostridium sp.
GTAGCTGGACATAGAAATTCTATATACAATGAAATGTTTAGAGATGTGAATCAACTAGAGGCAGGAGATGACATTATAGTAAGAACTGCAAAAGGAGAATTTACCTACAAGGTTAAGGAGCAGAAGGTTATTGAGCCAACAGATGTGGATATATTAGATCCTACAGATGATTCCACTGTAACTTTAGTTACATGTACTATTGGAGGAAAGCAACGTTTAGTAGTAATAGGTGAGTTAGAAAAATAATATAACAACTCAGCAGGGGGAGAGGATTACATGTATGTTTTTATATTCCTTGTACTAGTTATAATTTTAATATGGATAGTAACTAACAAATATTTCAGTATGATTGTAACAAGAAAGACAGATGAAGAAGAAAGCATGTATGAACAGCAGGTAAAGAGAGAACTTATAGACAAAGAATGGTATTTGAGTCTGCCAAAGGAATATATAACCTTAATATCTCATGATGGATTAAAACTAAAAGGTGAATTCATAGACAATAATTCAGATAAGACCATGATTTTTGTTCATGGAATTACTGTCAGCAGAATATGGTCTATAAAATATATAAAAATGTTTTATAATAGAGGATGGAATATATTATTATATGACCAAAGAAGACATGGGAAAAGCGAAGGAAGTTTTTCAACCTATGGATATTATGAAAAACTTGATTTAGATTTATGGGTGAATTTTGTTGTAGAGAAAAAAGGAAAGGATTCTATAATAGGAATCCATGGTGAGTCCATGGGGGCAGCTACAGCTCTTCAGTATATCTCTATAAACAAATATGCGGATTTCATTATAGAAGATTGTGGATTTTCCAGTCTTAAAGAGCTGCTCATGAGAAAAGTCAAGAGTACTAGCATATTCTTATATCCATTTTATTATTTTGCAAGCCTAAAGGCAAAGTTTAGAGCAAAATTTACTTTTTCATCTATAAAACCAATTGATATAGTTGAAGAATCGAAGATTCCAATAATGTTCATACACGGAGACAAAGATGATTTCGTTCCATGGGACATGAGTGTAAGGATGTATGAAACTAAAAAGTATGGTGAAAAATCACTTTATATAGCAAAAGGAGCAGCCCATGCTAGAGCTATAGAGGTGGACCCAGAAACATATGAAAAAGAAATATTTAAGTTTGTAGATGAAGTTATTTCAAGCATTGAAGTAAAAGTATAACAGGATATTTAGGAGGAAGTTATGAACAAGAAGAAAACCACTATAATAGTTGTATGTATTTTGATGATTGCTATTATAGGAGTAATTTTTATTGGGGAACAAAGAAAGAATAAGAACAATGAAGAGAGTGTTAATTCTGCAGCAGCAAAAGTAGAAGATAACCAGAAGGAAGAAAGTGTTCCAAAGGAAGAGGAAAAGAAAGAAGAAGTGAAGGTTCCACTAGTTGAGAATACTAAGGGAATACCAGTGCTTTATTATCATTCAGTAGGGGATGATGGAAATGGAGATGAGCTTGTTGTACCAACTGCTAAGTTTAAAGAGCAGATGAAATACTTAAAAGAAAACAACTACCATACATTATCCATGGATGAGTTTTATGGCTATGTAAAGAATGGAGACAAAGTCCCAGAAAATGCAATACTTATAACCTTTGATGATGGTTTCAAAAATAACTATGAAAATGCTTATCCAGTTTTAAAGGAATATGGATTTAAGGCAACTATATTTGTGATAACAGATATGGTAGATAAGGTTGGATTATACTTAACAACTGATCAGATAAAAGAACTTAGCAAAAATAACATAGACATAGGAAGTCATACCGTAAACCATGAAAATTTAAGTTCTACTTCAAAAGAAAACACTAAAAAGACTTTAAAGGATTCGAAAGAATTTCTAGAAAACATAGTAGGAAAGCCAGTAAATAGTATAGCTTATCCTTTTGGTGTTTATGATGCAGCTACAATCAATTCAGTAAAAGAAGCTGGATACACAATAGGCTTCAGCACTGATATGGGATGGGCAAAAGGCAGAACTGACGAATATAAAGTAAAAAGAGTATATGTAAACGCAACTAAAGATATGGATGTGTTCAAAGAGAGATTAGAAAATCCTAATTACAAATAAAGAATAAGCAGTTAGATTATTTTATAAATCTAACTGCTTTTATATTGTCATAAAATATTTTAAATGAAATTATTATAATAAAATCAACTTCGGAATTATATCAAAGATTAAAGAGGTTGAAAGTAAAATAATTCCACTAAATATTTGATATTTATAGTATTTAGGATACTTATTTTTCATTCTTATTCCACCTATTATTAAAAATATGGTTGTCAAAACAAATAGTAAAGTTGATTTTAAACTTGAGTTGTTTAAATTTTTAAGAAAATCTCCTCCACGAAAGCATAAAAATATATAAAGCATTGATGACAATATTGAAAAAACAAGGAGAGTCTTTCCTGATGATTCATAAGATTTTTTTTCCATAATCCTACCTCTTTATATAAAGATTTTACTATATTTTAATTATAAAGGATATTTTTAAGAAAGTGAATGAGTTTATAAAGACTAATACTGAAAGAAGAAATAAAGAGAATAAATAAGATTATGTCTTTGCAAAAAAATACAAAAGTGTAACATAGAGTATATAGGGTGTGAGAAATACTATTATGAGAATTTAGGATACTAAGGTGATTTACAACAATAGTTCCAATAGGATTTGTAGCTTTTTATCCAAGTAAAATATTTTTTGAAGGACTTAAATATAGCTATTTAATAATTGTGATACCTATAATTTCGTATATATACTATAAATTCTCTAAATATGTATGGAATATAGGCTTAAAAAGATATGGAAGTTCGGGGTCATAAAAAGCCAATCAGTGATTTTAATCATTGATTGGCTTTTAGATATTATTCCTCAGAGGCTTCTTTAGTTTTTACAGATTCACGTGTTAGTTCATTTATAGTTTCAAGCTCTTTTGCTGAAAGATATCGCCACTTACCTATAGGAAGTTTTCCAAGGGACACATTCATTATTCTTATTCTCTCAAGCTTTGTGACTTCATATCCAAGGTAGCTGCACATTCTTCTAATCTGTCTATTAAGACCTTGAGTAAGTATTATTTTAAATACATATTTGCCTTCACGTTTTACAATACACTTTTTAGTTACAGTATCTAGAATAGGAACGCCGCTGCTCATTTTTTGTATGAACTCTGGGGTGATTGGTTTATTTACTGTGACTATATATTCTTTTTCGTGGTTATTGCCAGCTCTTAAAATCTTGTTTACGATATCTCCATCGTTAGTTAAAAAAATCAATCCTTGAGAATCTTTGTCTAGTCTTCCGATTGGGAAGATACGCTTCTCATGACCTATAAAATCAACGATGTTTCCACGAATTTTATGCTCAGTTGTACAGGTTATTCCCACAGGTTTATTTAATGCTAGATAGACAAAATCCTCTGTAGAGGAGATAAGTTTATTATTCACATAAACTTTGTCGTTGGGAGAAACCTTGTCACCCATAATAGCAACCTTATTGTTTATCTTTACGGCACCTTTTTCTATGAGCTTATCAGCTTCACGCCTAGAGCAGTAGCCGCTTTCGCCTATATATTTATTTAATCTTACAGTATCTTTTTTCTCTTCATGAATTATTTTAGGCACATTATTTGAGGATGGCTTATTTTTAGGATTACTTGGTTTTGATATTTCATTTTTCTTATGATAAATTTTAGATTTTCTCATTTTCATTACTCCTAATTGTGGAATGTTAAATTTTAAATTAGTAACAATATATAATTATATCTAATATATATATAATTGTATAGGAATTGAAGTAAATTAAATAAAATCATAGATATGGATTAAATACTTACAATTAAATAGATTAAAATGAATTTGTGGAGGATAAATCATGAAAAATGTAGTTGTATATACATCAGATAGCTGCACTTATTGCACCCTTACAAAAAATTATCTAAGATCTAAAGGAATTCAATTTGAAACTAGAAATATAAAGGAACCTGTTTATAGAAGAGAACTTATGCAGATGAGACTTAGAGGAGTGCCTGTAATAAAAGTTGATGATGCAGTTATAGTTGGCTTTGATAGATATGCTATAGATGAGGCATTAAGATAAATTAAATTTTAAAATTCACCTAAAACCAAAGGTCTTTAGATGAGGTGAGCAATAGAAAAAAATATAAAGGAAGAGAAAATAAAAAGTTCTCTTCCTTTTATGTTTAGTAAAGATGATGAGATATCATTTGAAGATGAGTCGATAAATTCATCTTTGCCGTTATTATTTATATTTGTATTGATTTGATTACCTTTTAAAAAGTTTACAGTATCCTCTAATTTAGAGAGGTTAATAGATTTATTAGTGATATATATGTTTATGGAACTACCCTTATCTATGATGCCTGTATCTTTTGAATAAGCAAGTATATCGTATAAAGCTTTATCTAAGGACTTATTGTCTATCTTAAGATTTTTCACTATCTTTCTTGTGGTGGAACTTCCACCAGAGACTTCATGAACTTTTCCGAAGCTATTTACTCTAAGAGTGAGATTACCACTAATTTCTAGTACAACAACAGATTGAGTGTTGTTATAGACAAGAGATGCGATGAAAATGCTCAATGCCAATATGAAGGACATACCTATAATTAAAGGTAGCTTTCCGTTAAAAGCCTTCATCTTCACACCTTCTATTATATCCCCTAATTTCACATCACTGTGCTCTATATTAGTTGGAACTATATTTATTATGGCACCTGTACTAGTTAAGATTATAGAACTATTTTTACAAACGGCCAAGACAACTCCCATAAGAGTATTTTGAGAATTATCATAAGGTATATTTGTGTCTTCGGTTATGGTTAAAAAGTTACGAAGGCTTGTATGCTTTGTTGGATACAAAAGTATAAAGTATAAAATTATATAATTCCTATATTTTGATATGAAATCAGGGAGCTCTCCGCTGAGCTGTGAAATCTTTTTTAAAGGAATAGATTTTTTATCATGTATAAAAGCTGTTAAACGAGAATCTTCTAAAATAAGAAAAACTATATTCAAAAGCTTGTTTCTAATTTTAAGGCTTGGACAGGATGAAGCTAGGGATTTTAAATTTAGTTTGAAATCCTTTAATTCAGCTAGAAAAGATACGACATCTCTTTTTCTAGAATCCTGCATATTATCATTTATCATATATAGTTTCGGAGTTTGTGAAAAACTATATTTTTTATTAACTCCCATAAATCTACACCCCTATTAAAAAATATTATGACGTGAATATTATAGCATATAAATGTAGAAAATGAGTTAAGAAAATAAATTATGTAGTAAGTAAAAGAGGTGCGATATGAAAAAAAATAAATGGATTTATTGTTTTTTTGTAATACTGTGTTTAGGAACTATGTTATGTGGATTTGAAAAAAAGGATTTGGCTGTGGTGGAAAAGGAGACCATTTCTAAAAATAGTGATTTTTATGATATATATATGGACATTCCAAAGATTAAAGGATTGAAAAATTTAGAGATGCAAAATCAAATTAATGAGAAAATAAAAAAGGAATCTTCAGATTTTGCAGCTCAAGTCCAGAAGGAAGCAGAGGATTACGGTAAAAGTCTTGCAGGTGTGAAATTTATTGTTAAACAGGAATTTAATACCACATATAATGGTAGAGAACTTTTGAGCATCCCTATAAGCAGATATTATTTTGCCGGAGGAGCTCATGGGGTGACAACTCTTAAAACCATAAATATTGATAAAAATACAGGGAAAGAGATAATGCTAAAAGATTTATTCAAAGAAAACTTTGATTTTAAAGCTGTGATAAACAAAGAGGTATCATCACAGATAGAGAAGAATAAGGGAGAGTACTTTCCAGAAGATTTCAAAGGAATAAATGATAATACAGAATTTTTTTTGTCAGATGAAGGTGTAGTTATTTATTATCAGCTTTATGAAATAGCTCCATATGTTAAGGGAATTCCAAAGTTTGAGATAAAATACGATTTAGTAAAGGAAGGTATGAATTATAAACTACCATAACATAAAATAAATTAAAGGTAGTATTCATATTGACTTTATATGGTAGAGATAATATAATGAATAGAATATTAAGTGGTAAGACCAGCCATGACGTGCTTAGCTCAGGCTGGTCTAATTATATTATATTTTATAGGAGGGTTTAACCGTGAATTTGAATGAAATAGTAGAATCTCAGAGAAAGTACTACAATCAAGGTGAGACCTTAGACGTAAATTTTAGAATCGCAATGCTTAAGAAATTAAAAAATAGTATTTTAGCACATGAAGAAAATCTATATGATGCACTTTGGCAGGATTTAAGAAAGTCTAAGTTTGAATCTTACGAAACAGAAATAGGTCTTGTCATAGATGAAATCGATTTATCGATAAAAAAGCTACGCTCTTGGACAAAACCAAAGAAGAAAAGGACTCCTTTAGTTCATTTTTTATCTTATAGTTATAGATATCCAAATCCATATGGAATTGTACTTATAATGTCGCCTTGGAATTATCCATTTCAACTTACAATGTCACCTTTAGTAGGGGCTATTGCTGCTGGAAATTGTGCTGTAATAAAGCCATCAAAGTACTCTAAAGCAACTTCAGAAATTATGGAGAAGATAATAGAGGATGCTTTTAAGAAGGAGTATGTAGCTGTTGTTGAAAGAGAAGGTGGACGTGAAGCTATCCAAGATATATTAAAGGAAAGATATGATTATATATTTTTCACTGGTGGAACTGCTGTAGGAAAAGTAGTTATGGAGGCAGCCTCTAAGAATTTAACTCCAGTGACATTAGAACTTGGTGGAAAAAGTCCATGCATAGTTGATAGCGATGCAAATATAGATTTGGCAGCCAAGAGAATAGTTTGGGGGAAATTTTTAAATTGCGGGCAGACTTGTGTAGCACCTGATTACTTGTGGGTACAAAAGAATGTAAAATACAAGCTTCTTGATAGGATGGGATATTATATAAAAGAGTTTTATGGTGAAAACCCTAAGATGAGCCCTGATTATCCAAGGATTATAAATGATAGACAGTTTGATAGACTTATTTCTTATTTAAATAGAGGTAACGTAGTTATAGGTGGAGTTTATGACAAAGAGACAAGATATATATCGCCTACCATTATAGATAATGTGGAATGGGATTATGAAATAATGCAGGATGAAATATTTGGGCCTATAATGCCTGTTTTAGAATTCTCTACGGTGGAAGAAGTAATTGACAAGCTTAGAGGAAAGGAAAAACCGTTAGCCTTTTATTATTTCACTAAAAACAAGGAAAAAGAAAGAAATATGATGATAAAGACAACCTCTGGAGGAGGGTGTATAAATGATACTATAATTCATGTAGCATCTCACTATGTACCTTTCGGTGGAGTAGGTGCAAGTGGAATGGGAGCATATCATGGAAAGGCTTCTTTTGATACTTTTACTCATTATAGATCCATAATAAAAAAGAGTAATTTACTTGATATAAGTTTTAGATATGCTCCATATACGGGAAAGCTCAAGCTTCTAAAAAAGCTCATGGGTTAATTTAAAAATATATTTTAAAATTAATTGTAAAAACTGATATGTAATTTCCAAAACTGTACTCCTAAAACCATAAAGTAAATAATCTCAATGATATAATTTACTTAACACAATATGGAATCAAGGGGGAATATCTATGGGTAATGAAAAATTAAATATGAGTTGGGACTTAAGTCCTCTATATAGTAGCTTTCAAGGAGAAGATTTCATCTCAGGAATAAAGTCTTTAGATTATAAGATTAATGAAATGAATATGTGGGCAAAAAATAATTTGGATACTACAAAGAACCCGACTTCAAAGATAGAGGAGTATTTAAATTTAAATAGAGAATACGTATCTCTTTATGGAAGACTTTCATCTTTTGCTAGTCTAAATCTATCAGCAAATGCTAAAAATAGTGATGCAAAGAAGACATCTGTGGTTCTTGATCAAAAGGGAACTTTGACTAAGAATGTTCAAGTAGCATTTATAAAATGGTTAGGAAAATTAGATAATATAGATGAAATCATAAATTCATCAGAAGAGTTAAAGAATCATGAATTCATAATAAAAGAATTGAATGGCAAGAATGACTATATGCTTAGTGAAGAAGTTGAAGTTGCTTTATCTAAAATGGCTCTTACAGGGTCAAGTTCTTGGGAAAATTTAAGAAATACTTTGACTTCAAATCATATGGTACCAATAACTATAGATGGAAAAGAACAAATTTTGAGTATAAATAAAGTTAAGAATATGCAATTCAGTTCAGATAAAGACTTGAGAAAGAATGCAGCAGAGGCTGAAAGAGAGAGCAATAAAGCTATAGAGGAAGGCGTTGCAGCAGCATTAAATGGAATAAAGGGTGAGGTAATAACTGTATGCGAGATGAAGGGATATGAGTCTCCTCTCATAAAAACACTTATAGATGCTAGAATGGATGAAGAAACATTAAATTCTATGATTGAAGCTATGAAAGAAAGTCTAAAGGATTTTCAAAAGTATTTTAGAAAGAAAGCAGAACTTTTAGGTTACAAAGGCAAGCTTCCTTATTACGACGTTATGGCTCCAATAAGCACTTCAGAAAAGGAATATACTTATGAAGAGACTAAAGATTTTATAGTAAAACATTTCTCTTCTTTCTCTAAGGATATGGGAGCCATGGCTGAAAGAGCCTTTGATCATAGGTGGATAGATGCAGAAGTTAGAGATGGAAAAAGAGGTGGAGCATTTTGCTCGAACCTTCATGTTATAGGACAAAGTAGAATACTTTGTAGTTTTAGTGGAAGCTTTAAAAATGTATGTACCTTAGCTCATGAACTTGGACATGCTTACCATGGCATGATTTTAGGCTCAGAGGATTTGCTTAATACAAGATATCCAATGCCTCTAGCGGAAACAGCTTCAATATTCTCAGAAACTATGGTAAGAAACGCTGCGCTAAAGGATGCAGACAAGGAAGAAGCTTTAGAAATACTAGGAGCAGAGCTTGTAAACTGTGCATCAGTTATAGTAGATATATATGCCAGATTCTTATTTGAAAAGGAAGTTTTCGAAAGAAGAAAGAACGGGGATTTGTCTGTTGAGGAGATAAAAGAAATAATGCTTTGGGCAGAGAAAGAAGCTTATGGTGAGGCTATAGACGAAAATACGTTAGATCCATATGCATGGATTCACAAACCTCATTATTACTTCACTGATAGAAATTTCTACAACTTCCCTTACTCCTTTGGATTGCTATTTGCAAAGGGATTGTATAGTCAGTATCTAAAAGATGGTGAGGCCTTTATAGAAAAGTATAATCAAATCCTATCATTAACAGGAAAAGCAAATATTTATGATGTAGGAAAATTTGCAGGCATAGATGTACATGACGTGAACTTCTGGAGAAGCTCATTAGATATCATAAGAAAAGATATAGAAAAGTTCTGTGAATTATAAAAAAATATGAAATGCAGAGGGTAGCCTCTGCATTTTTTTAGAATTAAATAGTAATATTTCATATAAATCTTAAATGTTCCTAAAGAGTTTCTTAAAAGCTGTTAAAGGTGGTTACTAAAGGTAACTACTATAAGATATAATGAAATCAGTAATAAATTTATGAGGTGAATTATGGCAACTATATTAGAATTGAAAAATGTCAGCAAAACCATGGGAAAGAAGAAAGCCGTAGATAATGTTAGTTTCACAGTAAACTCGGGAGAGATATTTGGTTTTCTAGGACTAAATGGAGCTGGTAAGACTACAACTATAAAAATGATAACCGGTCTTTTGAGCATTGATGAAGGTGAAATCTTTATAGGCGGGAAAAATGTAAAAAAGGATTTTGAAGGTGCCTTAGAAAATGTAGGTGGAATCATAGAAAACCCAGAGATGTACGGATATTTAAGTGGAATTGATAATCTTAAAATTTATGGTAAGATGCATGGAACAGTTTCAAAAGAGCGAATAGATGAGACTGTAAAGATGGTTAAGCTTGAAAATCGTATAGGAGATAAAGTAAAAAAGTATTCCTTAGGTATGAGACAGAGACTAGGAGTTGCACAGGCGCTATTACATAAGCCTAAGCTTCTTATACTAGATGAGCCTACAAATGGATTAGATCCAGTAGGTATAAAGGAGCTTAGAGATAATCTTAGATATTTAGCTGAAAATGAAGGGCTCGCAGTATTAGTATCAAGCCACCTTTTAAGTGAAATGGAGCTTATGTGCGATAGAGTTGGAATCATAGATAATGGAAAGATAATAGACATAAGATCACTAAAGGATATAAAGAAGGAAAGTACAGATGCTAATATATACTCTTTAGATGTGTCAGACTTAGAAAAGGCTATGAATTTAATAAAAGATGAATATAAAGACATGAAAGTTGAAAAACATGAAGAAAAGCTTAGATTAAATTGTTCTCGTGACGAAATAGCTAAGATAAACAAACTCTTAATAAATACGGATATTTTGGTTTATGAAATGGCTATAAATTCTAAGACTCTTGAAGATGAGTTTATGGAAGTTACAAAGGGGTCTAAGAATCAAATATCTTAGTGAAAATGATATCATACAATATATCTTAGTTATAGAAGGAGAATGAAAATGAGAAAGATAGGTATTCTTACGAAGAATGAACTGATAAAACAATATAAAAAAGTTGGGACAAAAGTAATTTTAATATTGATACTTATATCTGCCCTCGCTATTCCAGGGGCTATAAAATTCATCAGTGAAAAAGAAAGTAATCATAATTTTCATATAGAAAACTACAAATCTCAGCTTGAATATTTAGAGGCAGAGAGTAAAAGTTTAGATAAGGAAGGTAGCACTAAGTTTAATCAACTCCTTAAGGCGAGCAGAAATAAGGAAAAGGAAAAATTAAACCTGCTTATAGATAATAATATATCCTATGATGATTGGAGATCTGAGAGCGTAGGTCAATGGTTTGAAAATGAAGTTTCAATGATAATGATGCAGGCCATATTAGATGGATATGACATAAAGGATATACCTGATTATTATTTTGGACCAGAAAAATTACAAAGCTACTATGCCATGTCGAAAGAAGAGATAAAGGCAGAATTAGATAGAATAAAGAGCAGTAATTCTAAGCTTAAAGATGGTATCGTAAAAAATGATTTTATGTCTTATTTAGATGCAAGTATAAAGTCAATGAAGGAATCTATAAAGAATCAAAATCAGGCTATAAAGATAATGGAAGAATCTATAAAAGCTGACCCTAAAAAGGCAGAACTAAAAACAGCTTTAGAAGGTGCAAAAATTCAATTAAAGGCTACAGAAGGCAGACTTGAAGCAACAGAATATAGATACAACAACAAGATAGCTTATGACAACAACGAATGGAAGAGTAATACTATAAGAGATATAGGCTTTAAGTATGACTCTCAAATGGAACCTATGTTAGACGAAGAAAGGTTTAATCAACAATACAGCCATCAAATTTCAAGAGGAATGACTTACGAAACTTACAAAAAGGATTTTGAAGATAGACAACAAAAGGTGAAGGAATCTATAGAGCTTAATTGGTATAGTCTAAAAAATGATATACCTCAGCTTCAGTTTCAAAAAGATGCTAGAAGTTCTGTAGATCAAATATATTTAATGTATGTGTCTGTAGTAATAGTTCTTTCCATAATAATCGCAGGTGGAATTGTTTCATCAGAGTTCTCCACAGGAACAGTAAGACTTCTTATGATAAGACCAGTGTCAAGATGGAAATTCCTATTATCAAAATTAATGGCAGTGCTTATTATAGGATATGTAACTCTTATATTAAGTGTCGTATTCCTTATGATATCCAGTGGAATAACCTATGGATTTGGAGGTTTCAGCACTAACATAATAAGTTTTGTTGGAGGATCTATAGTAGAGAAGAATTACATTCTTTCAATAATACCAAAACTACTATTCTCAAGCATAAGCCTTATATTTATAATTGCTGTTGCAATAACTTTATCAACAATTACTAGAAATACAGCTTTGTCTGTAGGATTGACTATGATGATGTATTTAGGAAGCTCACCAGCTACACTTATGCTTACAGGATTAAATATGAAGTGGGTTACAAAAACAATATTCCCATACATGAATCTATCAAACTTTTATGGTGAATCAGTCACAGTAGAAATGATAAAACAGCAGTTTGGAGTAGCACTAGATCCAAACTTTGGAGCAGCATATCTATTAATAGCTACAGCTATATTACTTGTGATATCTTTTATATCTTTTGTGAAGGGAGACGTTAAATAAAGTTAAGAGATAGAAGTGAATAGTGAAGAGTTAGATAATAAGTTAAGAGATAAGGTTAAAAGTAATAAATTAAATAAGGTTAAAAGATAAAATTATATAGAAAAAGGAGTAGGTTTCCCCCCTCGGAAGTGCCTGCTCCTCTTGTTTTGCAAAAGATATAGAGAAGTGAAAAAACTTGGAGGGCTAATCCTCACTTTGTTAGGTTGTGATGAAGAAATAATAGAACAATCATCGTTGGTACACATTTTTATACTAGATAGATAATAGTTTTTAAATCTATAGTTTTATTTGAAGCAAATATATAATACTTTGATAAATTGCAATAATAATATAGTTAAATATACTTTAAAATACTTAAATATAGTTAAAACTACATTAACATAGATAAACTATATAAAAACTGTTTAAAACACCTTAAATGACGTATAATTAGGATATAAGAAGGATGTGATTTAAGTGAATAAATTGTTAGCAGAACATATTTTTAAGCCAGGGGCTTTTCCAGAATATACTTATGTGTCTAGGAAGTCATTTAAAGATAAAGTTATTGAACATTTTAAAGAGACGGGAAAGTGTTAGTTTTAGATGATTTTCATTACGCTGCAACAGAGGTTCAAATGCATATTGCACAGCAACTTAAGGATGCAATAAGAAGAGAATTTAAGGCAATAGTTGTATCTCTTCCTCATCGTTCTGATGACGCCATTAGAAAAAATCCTGATTTAACAGGAAGGTTAAGTTTAATTAATATAGGGCCTTGGAATATTCAAGAGTTAAAGGAAATATCTATAACTGGTTTTGCAAAGCTTAATATAAAAATTCAGGATAGTATGGCTGAAAGTATATCAGTTGAAAGTCTAACTTCCCCACAGTTAATGCAATATATTTGCTTAAGTATTTGTACATTATTGGATACGGATACTAAAGAAATAAGAGAAATACCAGAAATACCAGAAGAAATATTAAGCAAGGCATATAAGTTTACAACATTGAGCTTTGAATATGCAATTGATGTTGAAAAAGTATTAAGAGTAGGACCAAATACAAGAGGAAATAGTAGAGGATTGTTCAGAACAACTTTAGGTAAAGCGTTAGATATATATGGCTTAATTATTGAAGCAATATCAAGCAATTCGCCCATAATGGGATTAACTTTAGATGATATAAAGTTTAGAATAGATGAGTTAATTGTTGATTCAGAGCAAAAGCCTAATAAACAGGGAATTAGAGAGTGTTTAAATAAATTACAAAACATTCTTAATGAAAAAGAAAATATTTATAAAGTACTAGAATGGAAAGATAATAAACTGTATATTCTAGATCCGCTATTTCTATTTTATCTAAGATGGAGTAAACATTAAAATGATTTATCAAAATAATGAGTATTCAAAGGATTTTACATTAAAGAGTATGTTAAATGTAAGAGATAGAGTGTTGGAGTTTCTTGAAGAAATTTTGGAAATAATTAAAACAAATGAAGTTGATTATTTAAATGACGATATTTCACAAAATATAGCACTTATTATAGTGAGAATAATATTAAATAATTTTTATAAGCATATTGAAACTAATTAGTAATACTACAGCCTTTATTGAAACATATACAAAGAAGGTTGAAGAGAAAAATATTTCAACAGTAGTTATTCAACCTATAAAACTTTAAATAACCACTATAAGTAAGTTTATATAGTTATACGTATATTTTTACAGGTAATTTATCAATTACAAATTTGTTGAAATAAACCTTCACAATATGAATTGACCCTTCATATTATAAAATGTATCAATAATTGGAGTGAGCTATATTGCAATATGCATTAATATTAGCAGGAGGAAAGGGAACAAGACTTTATCCGCTGTCTAGGTCATCAAATCCTAAGCAATTTCTGAAAGTAGTGAACAATAAGAGCTTTCTCCGTAACACCGTAGATAGGATAAAACCAATAATACCTAAAGAAAATATCTATGTTGTTACCAATGAGGAGTATATTGAAAAAATTAAAGAGGAACTTCCAGAAATTGATCCAAATAATATCTTTGTAGAACCGCAGAATAAAGAAACTGCAACATGTATAGGACTATCAGCAATTAAACTTTTAAAAAAGGATAAGGATGCGGTGATGGTAGTACTTCCTTCAGACCATTACATCGAAGGTGAAAAGGAGTTTTTAGACACATTAACTCAAGGGGTAGAGATTGCAGAGAGAAAGAGGGGGCTTATAACAATAGGGGTAAGTCCTACAAGACCTGAAACTGGGTACGGATATATTCAGATGGGAGAGCGGGTAGCTGGTTCTATAGCTACTTTTAAAATAGAGAGGTTTACAGAAAAACCGAATATAGAAGTTGCTAAAGATTTTCTATTAGAGGGGAATTACTTGTGGAATTCAGGAATGTTTGTGTGGAGGGCTGATGTATTTTTAAGAGAAATGGAAAAGTATCTTCCAAAGATGTATAAGCATCTTATGGTTATATATCAGAATCTAGGGGAAGAAAATGAAATGGAGATTATAAGGTCTGAATATAATTTGATTGATGGAATCTCCGTTGATTTTGGAATTATGCAAAGAACAAGAAAGGCATATGTGATAAAGGCAGAGTTCTTATGGGATGATATAGGAAGTTTTGCTGCATTATCTAGATTTTTAGATGAAACAGATGGTAATCATATTTCAGATAATGTGTATCTAAATCAAAGTGAGAACTGCTCGATTTTCAGTGATAAGAAACTGATTATAGGATTTGGTATAAAAGACTTGGTAGTAGTTGACGCTGGTGATGTGATATTGATAATGGAGAGAGGAAAGGACCAAGAGGTCAAGCACCTCTTCAATGAAATGCAAAACAACAAAGAGTATTATAGATATTTATAAATATATCTAATATGGATATATGAAAAAGAATAGGCACTAGGGCTTTCTAAATACTGTCTATTAGACAGATCTTATGGAATGTTTTGGGCTTGTTCTTTTTTTATTAAAAAATATTTTATAAAAAATACATATTATTTGTTGACAATAATTATTTGTTATGATATTATAAGTACATAGACAAGAGAAAAAACAAATCACAGAACAAATGAAAAAAGTAATTAAAGAGATTAATATAAAAAAATAAAAGGGATTTTAAGGAGGATATATATTATGAAAAAATTTATATGTACAATTTGTGGATACGTTTATG
>JALEZF010000023.1 GCA_022773025.1 Clostridium sp.
TGGTCGTAGGCTCAAAGGTAATGTTCAAAATAGAACTCTACTTACATTAGACCTAGATTATATACAAGGAGATATATGGTCCAGTATAGAGCTCTTATATGACTTCTCTGTTGTTATGTATTCAACTCATACTCATACGGCAGATAATCAAAGATTAAGATTAATAATACCTTTATCAAGACCAGTACTTCCAGATGAATATCAAGCTATAGGAAGAATGGTAGCTGATGATTTAGGAATAGACCAGTTTGATGATACAACTTATGAACCTGAAAGACTTATGTATTGGCCATCAACTCCAACTGATGGAGATTATGTATTTAAATATCAAGACTTACCTTGGTTAAATCCAGATGATATCTTATCAAGATATACATTTGGGTGGCAAGATATAAGTTATTGGCCAGAGAGTAGCAGAGTAAGAGCTAAGATTAGTAGTGCAATAAAGAAGCAAGAAGATCCTTTAACTAAGAAAGGTATTATAGGGGCTTTCTGTAGGACCTATACGATTACTGAGGCTATATCAGAATTCTTAAATGATGTTTATGTACCTGGTGCAGATGAAACAAGGTACACATATTCAGAAGGTAGTACCACAGGCGGTGTAGTTATATATGATGATAAATTTAGCTATTCACACCATGGTACGGATCCATCTTCAAATACTTTATGTAATGCCTTTGACCTGGTAAGAATTCATAAATTTGGACACTTGGATGAAGAGGTAAGAATTGACACTAAGCCTGATAATCTACCATCTTATAATAAAATGCTAGAGTTTGCTATGGGGCAAGAAAAAGTAAAAATTCAGTTAGGTGTAGATAAAAGAGAATCTATAGTTAATGATTTTGAACCTGTAGAAACTGAGGAAGATACTAAGTGGCTAGGGTTACTAGAATATACAAAGCAGGGAAAAGTTAAAGATACTATAGATAATGTGATAATAATATTAAATCATGATTATAGGCTTAAAGGTAAGTTAGCCTATAATGAATTCAGCTTAAGAAATACTATTAGAGGAAAATTACCATGGAGCAATGGCGAGAAAATGAGATTTTGGGAGGATAATGATGAAGCCGGTCTTAGACATTATTTAGAAAAAGCATACGGAATAGTAAGGGCTGCACCTACAATAAGAGATGCGACAATGCTTATATTCAATCAGAATAAATTTCATCCAGTTAAAGATTATTTAAATAGTTTAAGCTGGGATGGAAAAGAAAGACTAGAAACTGTACTGATTGATTATTTTGGTGCTGAAGATAATAAATATACTAGAGCTGCATCAAGAATATTTATATGCGGAGCTGTAGCAAGAATATTAAATCCGGGTTGTCAACTAGATTATGTAACAACAATAGTTGGAAAACAAGGAATTAGAAAAGGAACATTCTATAGATACATGGCAAAAAAGGACGACTGGTATACGGAGCTTGCTACTATAAAATACAAAGAGGCTATAGAAGAAACTATGGGTAAATGGATTGTGGAAATGGCCGAAATGGCACCCACTAAAAGAAGTGAAATAGAAGAAATGAAAGCCTTTATAACTAATAAGAGCAAAACCATACGTTTAGCATATGCACGTAATCCAGTAGATGTGCCTAGACAATATGTATTGGTAGCTTCTACGAATGAACCTACATTTTTAAAAGATCCAACGGGTGACAGAAGATATCTTCCTGTAGATGCAGATATGACTAAGGTTAGAAAAAGCATATTAAGTGATTTAAAAAATGAGGTGGATCAAATATATGCTGAAGCAATGGTTACTTATAAAAAGTTAAAATATAAAGCCTTAATGCTAAGTCCTGAAGAAGAAGTTTTAGCTTCAATAGAGCAGGATAATCATAGAATTGTTGATGATGAAGAAAGTACAATAATTGAATTTTTAGATACACCATTACCTAAAGACTGGTATGAAAAAGAACTCTATGAACGGCAAAGATACTTTAATGATTCTTTAACATCTAAAGTCACAAAAGACAATGGGATCATAAGAGATAGAGTTTGTGTGAAAGAAATCTTAAATGAACTTTATGGTATGAGTGGCAAAGTAGATTTAAGAGACTCAACTAGAATAAATAAAATTCTTCAGGGGTTAAAGAACTGGGAAAAACAAAAGAGCGTTATAAGAATTAATGGCTATGGAACTCAGAGAGGATATTACAGAAAATAATTTTGTCAACAGATGTCAACAAAATTATTAAATACTGTTTACACTATAAAGCTAGTAATATCAACAGCTAATATATATTTGTAAACAGTGTAAACAGTATTTACTATAGGAACATTATTAAAATAGGATAATTATAGAGAGTATTATATGAAATTATCTTATTTTAACAGAGCTATATAAGAAAAAACTGTTTACTATGTTTACAAAACCACCAAAAGCCTTGATATTACTAGTTTGTCAATGTAAACAGATTAACATTAGAAGGAGTGCGATTTTATGGGTTATAAGAGAAAAATACTAAAAGAAACGCTAAAAATATTAGATGGCAGTTATTCAATACAAACTATAGATATGTCTGAATGTTTATATAAGGATTTAGGAAATGGTATAGATTTCGAAATTGAATATGGTAAAGGTAAATTTGATATCTACATTTGGGAATATAAAGGCAGAATCATTGAACGTATATTTGATATAAAAAAATCTGATTTAAAGATAACTTTAGAAGGACTGAATAGAAAGTATGGAAGAATCAAAAATAGAGAATAGACTTAAAAAAGAAATAGAGTTGATAGGTGGTAAAGCATTAAAGTTCGTTAGCCCAGGAATGTCAGGAGTGCCAGATAGGATTGTTCTATTACCACATGGAAGAATTGTATTTATAGAACTTAAAGCACCAGGAAAGAAACCAAGGCCTATACAGATTAAAAGAATTAAAGAGTTAAGGGACTTAGGTTTTGATGTAAGAGTTATAGATTCTATAAATGGGATTAAAGACTTTATAGAGGAGGTGGTTATATGAAATTTAGTCCATGGAAATATCAGACTTATGCAATTAATCATGTTATGGATCATAAGGCTTCAGGTCTTTTTCTTGACATGGGCATGGGTTGATTAAGGTAAAACAGTATCAACTTTAACGGCTATAGATAATTTACTGTGGCTTGGAGAAATAAATAAAGTTTTAGTTATAGCACCTTTAAGAGTAGCTGAAGATACTTGGTCAACAGAATGTGAGAAGTGGGAGCACTTAAAACATTTAAGGATATCTAAAATCTTAGGAACTAAAAAGCAAAGACAGGATGCACTATTAAAAGATGCGGATGTTTATGTAACTAATAGAGAGAATGTAGATTGGTTAGTTGATGAATGCTTTAGTAGCTGGATGTGGGACATGGTTGTTATAGATGAATTGAGTTCTTTCAAGTCTAGTAAGGCAAAGAGATTTAGGGCCTTAAAAAAAGTAAGACCATACTTTAAAAGAATTGTAGGACTTACAGGAACTCCAGCGCCTAATAGTCTAATAGACTTATGGCCACAGATATATTTGTTAGATGGAGGACAGAGATTAGGTAAGACAATTACAGGATATAGGGAGAGATATTTTTCTCCTGGAAGAAGAAATGGTTATGTAGTTTATAATTGGGAACTTAAGCAAGGTGCGGAAGAATCAATTCAAAATAAGATATCTGATATTTGTATAAGTATGAGTGCAAAGGATTATTTAGATATGCCAGAGAGAATAGATAATAGAATTGATATAACTTTACCTAAGAAAGCCTTAGATGCTTATAAACAATTAGAAAAAGACTTAGTAATAGAATTAGGTGAAGATGATATAACAGCAGCCAATGCAGCAGTGTTGACTAATAAATTATTGCAGTTGGCCAATGGCGCAATATATACAGAAACCAAGGAAGTCATTAAGGTTCATGATGAAAAACTAAACAGACTAGAAGAAATAATTGACACATCAAACGGAAAACCAGTATTAGTTTTTTATAACTTTAAGCATGACTATGAGAGAATATCAAAACTTCTAGAAAAGCTTAAAGTTAAATATCAAACACTTAATACTTCAGAAGATATTAAATCCTGGAATAATGGAGAAATAGAAGTTGCATTACTTCATCCAGCAAGTGCAGGACACGGGTTAAACCTTCAGTATGGAGGAAATATCATTGTATGGTTTGGACTTACATGGAGTCTAGAGCTATACCAACAGGCTAATGCAAGACTTTATAGGCAGGGTCAAACTAATACAGTTATAATACACCATCTTATAGCTAAAGAAACGGTAGATGAAGATGTAATGAATGCATTGGCCAATAAAGAAGTAAATCAAAATATGCTTTTGGAATCAGTAAAAGCAAGATTAAAGGAGTGTGAGCAATGAAGCTATTAATGCATGTACTAAAAAAGAATAATAAGCTTAAGATAGATAATGAAAATATAGGACCAGTAGATATAATCATGAAACTTAAGGAAGAATACAATGAGGTAGTTGATGCAATTATTGCATATGAAGATGATAAGAGACTTATAAATCTTAAAGAAATCATAAGAGAAACCTTTGATTTAATTCAGATGTGTATCTTAATTTTATGGAGATGTAATATTAAGGCACATACTTTGGATGAACCTAATCTTATATCAGAAATTAATATAGAACATAAAGATAAGCTTATG
>JALEZF010000051.1 GCA_022773025.1 Clostridium sp.
GGAAATTTCTCATATTTGCAATTGTAGCGAAAGAACTATAAGAAGAAAACTTAAAGAAATAAGAGATGAAAAACAGGAAGAAGAATTAAATAGACTTAAGTTATTAGGAGTTAGTATAGAAGTTCTAAACGATAATAAAAAGAAAGTTAGATATAAAAGAGTTTATAATAAAAACGAAATAATAAAGTCTTATTTAGATGGATACACAGCAAGAGAAATTGAAGATAAGTATGGATACTTTAGAGATGAAGTTTATAACATAATAAGAAACCTAAAGAGAAAAATTGGATTTAGTAAATTTAAAGAACTTTATGAGAAAATACATAAAAAGAATAGAGAAAAATTATTGTTAGAGAGAGAAAAAGAAAAGTATAATAGAGACATATTAAAATTAACAAGATTAGAAGTTAATGGCTATATAGGTGATGAAGCTCTTTTTTCTTCAGTAAAAAGTGCATATAGAATAAGGGGAAGAGACTTAGTTTTAACCAATGATTGCAAAGAGATTGCAACTTGGGATCTACCAAGAATATATAAATAAGGAGTGTTTCTTATGAATTTTGATAAAATTAAAGAGTTGTTAAAAAGTAGAAAGGTACAAGCTATATCAGCTTTGGCCATATGTGGAATAGTAGTAGTTGGATCTACTATTTTTATGATAAATAATAAGAATACAAAAGAAAGCACTAAGGTAGATAAAATTGTAAAAGTAGAAAATAATAAAAGTAAAGAAGAAGCTAAAAAAGAAATAGAAGATTTAAAAAAAGTAGACTTGTCTAAGCTATCGGAAGAAGAAAAGAAATCTATAGAAGAAAATATAAAGAATATAGAAAATATGATAGAAAATGATAAATACTCAGAAGCTGAGAAAGAAGTAGCAAATATTAAGAAAGAAGTAGCTAGTAAGTTAAACCTTGAAAAAAATGAAGAAGTTAAAAAAGAAGAAACAACAACTTCCACTGATGATAAAAAAGAAGAAGCTTCAACAAATTCAAGTTCTTCATCTAAAACTACTTCTTCAGAAAGAGCAAGTAGCTCTAGCAGGTCTTCTTCAGGAAGTTCGGAAGCAAGTAAACCTTCTGAAAAACCATCTGAGACAGTTAAGAAGCATACTCATACTTGGGTAGATGTAACTAAGGAGATTGTACATGCTGAAGAAGGACATTGGGAAGAAGTAGTTATTACACCTGAACAAGTTAAGGAAGTGCCAGTATATGAAAGAGTTGAAAGGTCTATTTGCAATGGGTGTGGTAAAGATATTACTAACAAATATAAGGAACATTTAGAAACAGAGATGTTAAAAGGAAATATGGCTTGTAGTGGTTATCATTCAGAGTGGAGAGAAGTTCAAACAGGAACAAAGAAAGAAGTTATTCCAGCAGTAACTGAAAAGAAATGGATAGTAGATAAACCAGCTTGGACTGAAACCAAAGTGGTAGGTAGAAAGTGTAAAGATTGTGGAGCTAATGAATAATTAAATAGTAAAATAAAAGAGATATCTATTATAAGATGTCTCTTTTATTTTGCTATTTTTAGCAAGATATAAATAATTAAAAAGGAGGTATTCTTATGAAAAAAGCTAGAACGTTCTTAGGACTATTTCTAGCAATTATTTTATCAGTATCAATTTTTCCAGGTGATTTAGCTAGAGCAGATACTGTTACAAATGATAAAGTAGATAGAATTGTTAATGAATATCTTAATGGTATTTATGATTCTGAAGAAGCTTTAAACTTTAGAAAGGAGCTTACCGATAAGTACAATCTTAAAGATAAGGTAGATGAAGACTATTTTTACTTAGATAATGAACTAGATAGCCTTATAGATGATGCAAGTATTGGAGATAAAATAGCTTTAGTTAAAATTTCTAAAAAAGACTCTGCACTAGAAGGTACTGAGAATTCTGCAAATATATTTATAGCAGATAAAATTAAAGAATCTATAGGTGAAAATACTAATTCATCTAATAATGAAGCACATGTTAGAAGAGCTAGAAGTTTAGATTATTTTTCTAGTAATTCTGTTTCAAGTGGTATGACTGTTACAAATGAAGGGAATTTAAATTACTACGAAAATGGAATGCTTATGGGAAGAACAGATAAGTTTAATATTGGTGGTAAAATGGCTTTCTGTATGGATCATTCAAAAACCCCTCCAGGCTCAGGGGTAGTTATAACTGGAGTTAGAGAGGAAACAGATTCTGTTATAAGAAAAATATTATACTACGGCTTTCAAGGACCAGGACAAGTATCAGGATGGGATGCTAATGGCTTAAGGGCAGCCACTTCTATGGCAATATCACAACATAGGCATGGAGATGGTATGAATTTAGGTAGAAGGTTACTAAATCAAGTTAGAAATTTAGCTGAAGCTCCAGCTGAGTTTAAAGCTTATGTAGCAACTCTAAATGGATCCTGGTATCAAGATTTAGCTTTTTCTGAGATACATCAGATACCTAAGAAAGGTAAAGTAAAGATACGAAAGTTATCATCTAATGTCAGTATATCAGATAACAACAATTGCTATTCATTAGCAGGTGCTGAGTATGGAGTATATTCTGATGCAGGTTGTACTAATTTAGTAGGAACTTTAGTAACTGGAGATGATGGAAATTCTCTAGAACTTGAAGTAGATGCTGTAAGATGCTATATCAAAGAAATAAAAGCTCCTAAAGGTTTCCTTATAAATACTCAAGTTTATGATGTAGATGTAGTAGTAAATCAGACAAGGAATGTTGATGTTTATGATAATCCTATATCTGACCCAGTTGCTTTACTTATTCGCAAAGTAGATTCTAGAACTGGTCAGGCTAATCCTAGCTTAGCAGGAGCTGAATTTACTGTTAAGTTTTATGCAGGGCAGTACGCAGATGGGATTGATCCAGCTGATTTAGGGATTCAACCTACTAGAACTTGGGTTTTAAGAACAAATGATAATGGTTTTGTCTTATTAGATGACGATCATAAAGTATCAGGAGATGATTTTTATAGAACATCAAGTGGTGACCCTACTCTTCCTATGGGTACTATAACAGCACAAGAAACTAGGTCTCCAAATGGTTATAAGATAAATTCCGAAGTTATAGTTAGAAATATTAAACCAGGAACAGGTGCTACAGGAACAACGGTTTACCAAGTACCAACAATCCAAGAAGATAGCCTAGATTTTCAAATAAAGAAAGTACAAAAATACTCAGATATTCCTTTACCAGGAACTAAATTTAGGCATACAAAACCAGATGGTAGTATAGAAGAGTTGGTAACAGGTGCTGATGGCTATATAAACATATATGGAGTAACTAGAGGGATTCATAAGGTTGAAGAGATAGAAGCACCACAAGGTTATATATTAAATTCTAATGAGTTTATCTTTGAAGTTACTCAAGATAATAGGATAGAAGTTAAGACTGATATTAATGGTAAAGATATGGTTTATTCTGAGAATAATGGAAATGGTCATTTAACAGTTTCTAACATGGTTAGGGATTATAAATTCAAGGTAATAAAAGTTGACAATGAAACTAGAGCTAATTTACCAGGAGCTGAATTTACTTTATATCGTGATAGGACTTTACAAGATGTAGTATCAACAAAAGTTACTAATGACCAAGGGGAAGCAATATTTGAAAATTTAATTCCAGGTACTAGATATTATTTAAAGGAAACTAAAACTCCAGATGGATATAGAGAAATATTAACTGAACCTAGAGAAATCTATATAGATTCTACTCCAATACAAGACTTCTTTGAATACTCTGTTGATGGTGGTAAACATACTACTTCCAATGGAAATGTTTTAGTAGAAGGAGATAAACATGATAGGGTAGTAGGTTTAGTAATTGAAAATGATGATGTTGAACTTCGTTTAAAGAAAGATCAGTTAAATACAGGTATTCCTTTACCAGGAGTAAAGTTTAAGCATACAAATCCAGATGGTACAGAAAATGAATTAGTTACTGATGCTAACGGTGAAATAGTCTTAAAGGCATTGAAGAGAGGTATTCATAAATTAGTTGAAATTGATACTATTTCAGGCTATATCCTTAATGATAGTGAATTTGTATTCGAGGTTACCAACGACAATGTTGTTGTATCTAGAACAAATTCTGCAGTAAATATGTACTATGAAGATAGAAATCGTGATGGATATTTAGCAGTAGGAAATTTACCTAAGAATTATAGTTTTAAGATAACTAAGGTAAATAATCATGGTGCTTTATTAGAAGGTGCTGAGTTTACTTTATATTCTGATGCAGGGGCAACTAATGCAATACAAACAGTTACAACAGATGCTCAAGGTAGTGCAACATTTACAGATTTAGTTCCAGGTGTTAAGTATTATTACAAAGAAACTAAGGCTCCAGATGGCTATCCAACACCTTTAAATCAAGATGGAAGCGAAATAATAACTGAAATATATGCAACATCTACTCCAATACAAGATAAATTTAGTTTATTTATAAATGGTGTAGAGCATACTGCTACTTCTCAAGATGGTAGCGTTATTATCGACGGAGATAAAGACAATAGAGTAGCTGGTATGACAGTAGTAAATGAAATAGGAATAAAACTACCTGAAACTGGCTCAGGTGCAATGATCCCATTATTATTAATAGGATCTTTTTTAATGCTTTCTTATGTGTATTTAGATAGAAAATTAATTAAAAAAGGAGATTAAATATATATGAAAAGAAAAATAGTTAAAGTACTTTGTGCTTATGCTGTAGCAGTTGGAGTTATTTCTTCTCAAGTAGCTCCGTATATAGTTCATGCAGATACGAATCCAGGAGCAACGATAAGAGCAATTACAGCTAGTATAACTCAAGGTGGTGTTGTTAATTTTGGTGCTGGAACAGCATCCATTACAATCAACGGAAATCAAGGACAGACTCTGGCTGGTAAAAGGTTTAATGTATACAAGCTCTTTGCTGCAGAGAATTCAAAGAATAATGAATCTATAAATTATACAATGAATCCTGAATATGCAGATGCTTTAAAAGCTGTAGTTGGACCTAAAATAGGTAAAGCAGCAGATCAAGTAAAAGAGTATGAAATAATTGATTATATTCAAACTTTAAATAATAACAAAGTTGAAGGAGCTCAAAGAGCTCAAACACTAGAAGGATCATATAGTGATTATAGATATTTTGTTGAAGAGTTAAGAAACAAGATAGAAGAATTAAATATAAATCCTGATATTGTTGAAGTAGTTGATACAAAGGCAGACAATAGTATTTCTCTAGAAGGATTAGAATGGGGCTATTACATTATTGACGAAGCTACTGATGTTACTGGAAGTCATTCAGCAGCATCTCTTTGCATTGTAAATACAGCTAACCCTACAGCAGAAGCTAATATAAAATCAGATTATCCTTCAATAATCAAGAAGATTTTAGAAGATGATAATAAAGACCAAATAGGTAATGAAGGCTGGAATGACATAGGAGATTATGAAATAGGACAGACAGTGCCATATAAGTTTGAATCTAACATTAGTAATATGAATGGTTATGATACTTATTACTATGCTTGGAGAGATGTAATGGATGAAGCTCTAACTTTTAAGAAGGATACTGTAAATATAGATATCATTGGTGAAATTAATGGACAAGAAAAAACATATACACTTCAACCTAATGAATTTGTAACTACTGAAAATCCAGGTAATGGAGATACTTTTAATGTGGAAATACAAGATATTAAAGCAATAGTAGACAGGGAGTTTAATAACAAAAATGCTAACAAAGAAAATGTATATGGTCAGAAAGTAGTTTTAAGATATGATGCAACTTTAAATGATAAGGCAGCTTTAAAAACTGGTAGACCAGGTTTTGAAAATCAAGTAAAGCTTGTTTTCTCAAACGATGCTGATGGAAATGGTGCAGGTAAGAAAGGTGAGACTCCTTGGGATACTGTTGTATGTTTTACTTATAAAATAAATGGGTTAAAAATTAATAATTATGATGCTAAATTAGAAGGAGCTAAATTCAGACTTTATTCAGATGCTGATTGCACTAATGAAGTATATGTAAAACAAGGCCCAAATGGATATATTGTAATTAATAGAGATTTAATAGGTGGTACTGATCATACAGGTGGAACAGCTCCTCAAGATGCAGTAGAAATGGTGTCTGATGCTAATGGTATATTCAATATAATTGGTTTAGATGGTGGTACTTATTATTTAAGTGAAACTGATGCCCCTCCAGGATATAGAAGATTATTAGATCCAATAGAAATTACTGTAGTTCCTACTTTTACAGAGGCTAGAAATGACTATATTAAAGGTGATGGAGCCACAGATAAAACTTTAAAAACTTTAGAATCTACAGCAGTAGTTAAAGAGTTTTGGGCAGGCGTACTTGGAACTCAAAATTTAGACTTAGATACAGATATTGAAGAAGGATCTATTAATTTAACTGTTGTAAATAAAGTTGGAAGTAAGCTTCCTGTAACAGGATCTGTAGCTACAATAGCTTTAGTAGCAGTAGGAAGTGGTTTAATGATATTTGCAATATGCCATAGTAGAAAAAAATCTAAAGAATCTAAGGCCTAATATTTAGGTATTTATATGAAGGATAGAAAAGTATTAAAAAAGGTATATGTTATAAATCTGTTATTTATAATAGGATTTTTAATATGCTTATATCCTATAGTAAGCAGTTTTATAGGTGGCTATTATCAAAGAAGTGCAATAGCCACCTATAAAGATTCTATTAATAAAATAGAGTATTCAGCTTTAACGGAAGATCTAGTTAAAGCTGAAGAATATAACAATACCTTATATAATTATAACAATATTTTAGGTAATAAAGCAAATTTATCTATACTACAAGAATATAAAAATATTCTTAATATAGGTGATGGAATAATGGGCAGCATAGAAATACCTAAAATAAGCGTTAATTTGCCTATTTATCATGGAACTAGTGAAGAAGTATTAACTCAAGGAGTAGGCCACGTAGAAGGAAGTAGCCTTCCTATAGGAGGTACTAATACAAGAAGTCTGTTAAGTGCTCACACAGGGCTACCAACATCTAAGCTCTTCACTAGCCTAGATGAATTAGTAGTAGGTGATTTATTCTTTATTAGAATACAAAATGAAACCTTAGCTTATAAAGTAAGAGATATTAAAATTATAGATCCTGAAGATATAGAATCATTAAAAATTGAGGACGGAAAAGATTTAGTTTCATTAATAACTTGTACCCCTTATGGACTTAATACACATAGGCTAATAGTTACTGGAGAAAGGGTAGCTTATGAGGTAGAAGAATATTCAAATATAGAAAAGAAAGCTATGTCTACAAGAGAAATGGCCTTTACTATATTACCTTTTGCATTTTTAGGGATAGTGATTATTTTAAAGATAAAAGAAAGGAGAAAATATAAATGAAGTTAGGACTTAAATGTTTAATTGCAACTGTTTTAATAATATCATCTTTATCAATAGCAGCAAATGCTGAAGTTAATAACAAAAGTAATTTAAAAAACAATTCTATTATAATAGAAAAAGAAACAGAAGATAAAGATACTTTAGTTCCAATTAAAGAAATACTTAAGGATGTAGATAAAGAATACAAGGGAAGTATTTCAATAGAACTTGAAGATGCAGAAAAAACAAAAGATAAAAGCAATGTGAAGCTCTCTGTAAATAAAGTAGCAGATGTAATAGAT
>JALEZF010000061.1 GCA_022773025.1 Clostridium sp.
TCTAAATTTATTTCTAAACTTACTTTTCTTACTCTGTTTAATTTTCAAAGACCTTGTCGCCCTCAAGCGACTCATTTAGTTTACCATTTAAGTTTTTCTTTGTCAACAACTTTTTTCAAAGTTTTTTTCATTGAAAACTTATGGGCTTATTTTTGAAACTTAAGCTTGTTTGTCGTTCTGTGCTTATCTGCATCAGCGACGAGATTTATGATATCATATTAAAACTACATGCAAATTCATATATTCCTGTAAATTTAAAAATTATATTATTATTTCTTTATTATTCTTATTTTTTCTCTAAATTTCATTTAATGACACGCTTGGTAAAGTATATGTTTGTTTTTCTCTTGTAGATGATTTTAAAATACTTTGCTATATTGATAATTAAGTTTATTGCATGAAAAAACACCTAAAATCTTTTTAGATTTTAGGTGCTTAGTATAGATTTTATCTTTATTCTTCAATATTTAAATCTGATTCATTTGTGTTTTCTATAATTTCTTGTGATTCTTCTCCTTGATTTTCATCTTCCTCACTGGAAATTTTAGCTACAGCAACTATTTTTTGATTGTCGTTAGTTCTCATAAGTCTTACTCCACTGGTAGATCTGCTACTTATTGAAACATCGTCTACATTTATTCTAATAGCTATACCATCACTATTTATTAACATCAACTCGTCTCCATCTTTGCATATCTTAGCATCTGCTACTGTGCCAGTCTTCTCAGTAACCTTATAAGTCTTAATTCCTTTTCCACCTCTATTTTGAATTGGGTATTCATCTAAGTTAGTTCTCTTACCGAAACCTTCTTCACTGATTATAAGAAGTCTTTCATCTGTTACTACTATATCCATAGATACAGCTATATCGCCTTCTCTTAAAGTTATAGCTTTAACTCCTGATGCAGTTCTTCCCATAGGCCTTACATTAGTTTCACTAAATCTTATTGAATATCCATCTTTTGTTATAACCATGATTTCTGCATCACCACGAGTTACTTTTACTTTTAATAGCTCATCATCTTCTCTTAGATTTATGGCATTTAATCCATTTTTTCTTATATACTTATATTCACTAAGTTTAGTTTTCTTAATTATACCTTGTTTTGTAGACATTATTAAGAAACCTTTTTCATCCATACTTTTTATGGATAATACGTCTTGAATTCTTTCTTCAGGATCTAGAGGTATTAAGTTTATAACATTAGTACCCTTTGCAGTTCTACCTGCATCTGGCACCTCATAAGCTCTTATTTTGTATACTCTGCCCTTATTAGAGAAGAATAACAAATCAGTATGCGTAGAAGCAATTATTACCTTACCTATAAAGTCGTCTTCCTTTGTAGTCATAGCCTGAATACCCTTGCCCCCTCTCTTTTGAGCTGAGTAAGTATCTGCAGATATTCTCTTTATATATCCTGTTTCTGTAAGAGTAATAACTACATCCTCTTCTTGAATTAAATCTTCAATATCTATATCTGTAGCACTCTTTTCTATTCTAGTTCTTCTTTCATCACCATATACCCTCTTAATCTCTAGAAGCTCTTCCTTGATGATATTAAGAACAAGTTCTTCTTTTTCTAGTATTTCTTTTAATCTATTTATTAATGTCATTAATTCATTATATTCTTCTTCTATCTTTTCTCTCTCTAAACCAGTAAGTCTTCTAAGTCTCATGTCAAGGATAGCCTGAGCCTGCTTATCACTTAGTCCAAATCTCTCCATTAATGTTGACTTAGCTATATCTGTGGTCTTAGAGTTTCTTAGAATACTTATAACTTCATCAATATTATCTAAAGCTATTCTTAATCCCTCTAGTATATGAGCTCTATCTTCAGCTTTTTTAAGTTCGAATTGAGTTCTTCTTCTTATTACATCCTTTTGGAACGTAATATAATATCCTAATATTTGCTTTAGGTTTAGAACCTGTGGTTCATTATCAACTAAAGCAAGCATTATAACACCGAAGGAATCTTGAAGCTTTGTGTGCTTGTATAGAAGGTTTAGAACCACATTTGGATTTGCATCCTTCTTTAGTTCTATAACTATTCTCATACCATCTCTATCAGACTCATCTCTTAAGTCTGATATTCCTGTAATTCTCTTATCTTTTACAAGGTCTGCCATAAATTCTATAAGCTTAGCTTTATTAACTTGATAAGGTATCTCATCAATTATTATTCTATGTCTTCCATTTTCCTCTTCTATAATAGCATTTGCTCTTACTATGATCTTTCCTCTTCCTGTTTCGTAAGCTTCCCTTATTCCAGAAGTACCCATAATTGTTCCTGCAGTAGGAAAATCAGGTCCTTTTATGCATGTCATAAGATCTAAAATGCTACATTCAGGATTATCTATAAGCATTATAGTTCCATCTATAACCTCTCCTAAATTGTGAGGAGGTATATTTGTAGCCATTCCAACAGCTATACCAGATGATCCATTCACTAAAAGATTGGGAAATCTTGAAGGTAATACTAATGGTTCTTCTTCCTCACCATCAAAGTTAGGTATAAAATCTACAGTATCCTTGTTTATATCTCTTAGCATTTCAGTAGCTATTTTACTCATTTTTGCCTCTGTATATCTCATAGCAGCAGCGCCATCACCATCTACAGAACCAAAGTTTCCATGACCCTCTACCAATGTGTATCTTATAGAAAAGTCCTGTGCTAATCTTACTAAAGCATCATATACTGATGAATCTCCGTGTGGGTGATACTTACCAAGAACGTCTCCGACTATTCTTGCACACTTTCTGTATCCCTTCTCTGGAGTTAATCCAAGCTCATTCATGGAATAAAGTATTCTTCTATGAACAGGCTTTAATCCATCTCTTACATCTGGAAGAGCACGACCTACAATAACGCTCATAGCATAATCTATATAGCACTTCTTCATTTCATTTTTTATGTCTACGGGTAATACTTTTCCCTCATTGTACATGTAATTCACCTCATTATACCTATATATCTAGGTTTACAACTTTTTTAGCATTTTGTTGTATAAACTCCCTACGTGGTTCAACCTTATCGCCCATTAAAATTGTAAATATCTCGTCAGCTGCCATAGCATCTTCAACTGTAGCTCTTAAAAGTATTCTCTTTTCTGGATCCATAGTTGTTTCCCATAGCTGCTCTGCATTCATTTCACCTAATCCTTTGTATCTTTGTATATCAACAGAAGAATCTTTTCCTCCAAAGGTTTCAAGAATATTATTAAGTTCTTTATCTGAGTAAGCATACTCTTCACGTTTACCCTTGCTAACCTTGTATAAAGGTGGCTGAGCTATATATACGTGACCTTGATCAACTAGTTCTCTCATGTATCTGTAGAAGAAAGTTAATAATAATGTTCTTATGTGAGCACCATCTACATCGGCATCAGTCATTATTATTATTCTATTGTATCTTATCTTCTCTATATCAAAATCGTCACCTATACCAGCACCAAATGCAGTTATCATAGACCTTATAGTATCTGAATTAAGCATTTTGTCTAATCTTTGTTTTTCTACATTCATTATTTTACCTCTTAAAGGCAAAATAGCTTGGAATCTTCTGTTTCTTCCCTGCTTTGCAGAACCTCCCGCAGAGTCACCCTCAACTATATAAATTTCACATTCCATAGGATCCTTAGATGAACAGTCAGCTAATTTTCCTGGAAGTGAAGTTCTCTCAAGAACTGACTTTCTAGTAAGTTCTCTAGCTTTTCTAGCTGCTTCTCTAGCCCTTGATGCAAGTAAAGCTTTCTCTATTATTATTTTACCTACATTTGGATTTTCTTCTAAGAAACTGCTTACACCATCTCCAACTATATTATCAACAATTCCTCTAACCTCACTATTTCCTAGCTTAGTCTTTGTCTGTCCTTCAAATTGGGGATCAGTAAGTTTAACAGATACTACTGCTGTAAGCCCTTCCCTTATATCATCTCCAGAAAGGTTTTTATCATTTTCCTTAAGGAATCCAAATTTCTTTGCATAATCATTAAGTGATCTAGTTAGTGCAGCCTTAAATCCTGATAGGTGGCTTCCCCCTTCTACAGTATCTATGTTGTTAGCAAAAGAAAATATATTTTCGTTATAGCTATCATTGTATTGAAGAGCTACTTCAACCATATAATCATCCTTTACACCTTCAACATAAATAGGCTCTTGTTGCAATACTTCCTTGTTTCTATTTAAGTAAGATACGAATGATTTAATTCCACCTTCATAATGGAATAGTTCTTCTTTTTCATGTCTATCATCTTGGAAAGTTATCCTTATGCCCTTATTAAGAAATGCAACTTCTCTTAATCTTTGAGCTAATGTATCATAATCAAATTCTAATTCCTCGAAAATTTCATTATCAGGTTTAAAATACGTTGTTGTTCCATGTCCTTCAGTAGTTCCAATCTTATTAAGTCCAGTTACAGCTACACCTCTTTCATAGCGCTGTCTCCAAACTTCACCATCTCTTTTTACTGTAACTTCACATTCTTCTGAAAGTGCATTTACTACAGATGCTCCAACTCCATGTAGTCCACCAGATACTTTGTATCCGCCACCACCGAATTTTCCTCCAGCATGTAGTATAGTCATTATAACCTCAACAGTTGGTTTACCCATTTTAGGGTGTATTCCTACAGGCATTCCTCTACCATCATCACTTACAATTACTGAATTATCTTTATTTATTTTAACCGTTATATTTTTGCAAAATCCAGCTAGTGCTTCGTCTATACTATTATCAACTATCTCATATACTAAATGATGAAGTCCTCTTAAACTAGTACTTCCGATGTACATACCGGGTCTCTTTCTAACAGCCTCTAGTCCTTCAAGCACCTGTATCTGACTATCGCCATAATTTTGTGTTTTTTCTTCCACGTTAAAACCTCCTATCCATTATACTAAAGGTCATAATCTATTCCAGACCTCTTGGTCAATGTAGCTGAGGATATTTGAGATAAATATATCTTTGATTTTTTATTAACCTCTGCTATAACAAATGACTTTGGCTTCTCTTTTGTTATTCTTTCAACAAATCCATCCTCTTCTGCTAGTCTTAAGAATTGAGCTGTATCAGATCCATACATAGAGCTATCTATATCAAATATTCCGATTATATCTTTTATAGGTATTGCAACATTTTCACCTAAATGTAAAAACATTTTGATTCCTCCTTATTATTCTTCTATCTTTCCATCTATAACTTTAAAAACTTTATAATTATCATATAACGATTCCTCGATATATTCTGTTCCGGTGCATGTTATTATGGTTTGTATATCTTTTATTGATTTTAAGATATAACTTTTTCTATTTATATCTAATTCTGATAAAACATCATCTAGTAAAAGCACAGGGTACTCCCCCGTAATTTCTTTTATTATTTCTAATGATGCAAACTTCATGGTAAGTATAGAAGTTCTTTGCTGACCTTGAGAACCAAATGACTTTGCATCTATATCGTTAAGATATATAGCGAGATCATCTCTATGGGGACCGACTGAGGTATTTCCTCTCTCTACATCACGTTCATAATTGATCTTTAATTTTTCCTTTAATGACTCTTTTATATTGCTGATATCTTTTAAATTGCAAATATATTTAAAATCTATAATTTCTTTACCACTTGTAATATCTTTATGTATACTTTTACCATACATGTTTAGCTTATCTATATATTCTATCCTTTTTTTGATAATGTAATCACCATAAACAGAAAGCTGCTCATCATAAATAGATATCATTTCTTCATAAGGCTGCTTTCTTTTTAATAATAAATTTCTTTCATTAAGGATTTTGTTATATGTGACTAAACTATGATAATACTTAGGATTTAACTGACATATCTCCATATCTAAAAATCTTCGTCTTATATTTGGCGACTCTTTTACTATTTTTAAATCTTCTGGAGAAAATATTACTACGTTAAACACACCAACTAGCTGTGATAATTTATTTATTTTTATAGAGTTTATAGTGATAGCTTTTTTGCCATTCTTTAATATATTTATCTTTATATTTTTGTCTAATCTATCCCTAACCACATATAAACTAATAAGTGCTTTTTCTTTATCCCATCTTATTAGTTCCTTATCTTTATTACTCCTATGTGATTTTGCAAATCCACAGTAATATATAGATTCTAATATATTAGTTTTTCCTTGAGCATTATCACCGATAAATACATTGACTCCTTTTATCAGCTCTATATTTAATTCCGAATAATTTCTGTAGTCCTTTAGCATTAAATATTTAACATACATATGAACACACCTATATCAATTATAACATATTAATTATAATTGCATAATTAAATTATTTTGTAATCTTCTCCGCCAACTTGAATTACATCTCCGCTTCTAAGCTTTTTTCCTCTTTGAGTTGCAACTTCTCCGTTAACTTTGACATCTCCACTTTGAATATAGAATTTAGCTTCTGATCCAAGTGATGCTGCTCCACACCACTTAAGAAAAGAATCTAATTTTATAAAATCTGTATCAATTTTTATTTCATTCATATGAAACACCTCTATTTCACTAATCTTACTGGCAATACTAGGTACTGGCAATTTTGTGAATCTTTATTCTTTATTATGCATGGACTTATAGAACTAGTTAGTTCCATTATGATTTCTTCATCATCCATTATCTTTAAAACATCAATAAGATATTTTGAGTTAAATGCAATTTCTAAAGTCTCACCTTGCAAATTTATATTAACTTCTTCTTTGACCTTTCCCAATTGAGAATTCGATGTAATTATTAAGGTATCAGGTTGGATATCAAATTTTATCAAATTGCTATTTCCTTCCTTTGCCATAAGAGAAGCTCTCTCTATACATCCTAAAAGTTCAGTTCTATTGATTGCAGCTTTTAATTTATATTCTTGAGGTATAATTGATTCGTATTTTATAAATTCACCTTCAAGTAATCTAGATATTATTTTGGTAAATCCAAGATTAAATAATATATGGTTTTGGGTAAAGGTAATATTTACCAATTCTTCACTGTCCTCCAATATTTTGTAAACTTCATTTAAAGTTTTGCCTGGTATAACAGTGCTTATAGTATTGTCTGTATCTATAAGTTCATTTCTAAGCGCAAGTCTATATCCATCTAATGCAACTAAACTCAATTCTCTATTCTTAACTTCGAATAAAACTCCAGTAAGTATAGGTCTTGTTTCATCTTGAGCTACAGCAAAAGATGTTCCTTTTATCATATTTTTTAATGTTCCTTGAGGTATAGAGAAAAACATATTTTCATTAATTACAGGTATATTGGGGAAATCAGCTCCGTTCATATGTACCAAGTCAAAATCAGATTTCTCGCAATGAATATTTATTATATTATTTTCTCTAGTTTCTATAGTGATTTTAGAACTTGGAAGTCTTCTGATTATTTCTCCGAATATCTTTGCATCAACAACTAAAGTTCCTTCTTCTATAACTTCGGATTCTATCTTTGTTTCAATGCTTAAATCTATATCTGATGCTATTAACGTAATAGTTGATCCAGTAGCATTTATAAGAATACCTTCTAGTATAGGCATTGGAGACTTTCCAGTTATAGCTTTTTGAACTATTGATATAGCTTCTTGTAGTTTTCCTTTTTCACATAAAAATTTCATATATAAACCTCCTTAATTATTCACAAAAAATAGTGTGATAGATCTGTTTAGATTAGATATATATTTAGATAAAAATATAGTAACAGTAGTAGTAGGCGGTGTTGATTTGTGGAAAACCAACCTAACGCCATGAAAATAAAGAAACTAAAGACAAAAATAATTGTGGATAAGTTAAAACAAAAAAGATGATCTTATCCACAATATTAAGATGGTCTTATTCTTTTTTATTTTATCCACAACTAATTAAATATATATTATATACAAATGTTAATTATTTTTGAGTTAGTTTCTTTGTAAGGTCAGTTATAGCATTTTGAAGTGCCTCATCAGTCTTTAGATTATCAGAAATTTTATCATAGGCATGTATTACAGTTGTATGATCTCTTCCACCAAATTCTTCACCTATTTTCGGCAAAGACATGTCAGTAAGAGTTCTACATAAATACATTGCAATCTGTCTAGGAACAGTGACATTTCTGGTTCTTCTTTGAGACTTTAAGTCTTCTACTTTTAAATTATAGTAAGATGAAATAACATCTTGAATAGTATCTATAGTTATTTGCTTCGTCTGCTTATTAGAAATTATGTCTTTCAAGGCTTCAGAGGCTAAATCTATAGAGATTTCTTTATTTGTAAGTGATGAATAGGCTACAATTCTGATTAGCGCCCCTTCAAGTTCTCTTATATTCGACTTAATTTTAGTTGCGATATAAGCCATGACTTCGTTTGGAATGTTGAGATTTTCTACATCAGCTTTCTTTTTAAGGATAGCTATTCTAGTTTCGAAGTCAGGGGGTTGGATATCGGCAATAAGTCCCCATTCAAACCTTGACCTAAGTCTATCTTCTAGTGTAGGAATTTCTTTAGGTGGTCTATCACTAGAAAGTATAATCTGCTTGTTTGCATCATGTAGTGCATTAAAAGTATGGAAGAATTCTTCTTGAGTTCTTTCTTTTCCAGCGATAAATTGGATATCGTCTATTAATAGAACATCTACATTTCTGTATTTATTTCTAAACTCAACATTTTTATCATCTTTAATAGAGTTTATAAGTTCATTTGTAAATTTCTCAGAAGAAACGTAGACTACTTTTGATTTTGAGTTGTTTTGTAATATGTAATGACCAATAGCATGCATTAAGTGAGTTTTTCCAAGCCCAACTCCACCATAGATAAATAATGGATTGTAAGCTTTAGCTGGGGATTCTGCAACCGCTAAAGATGCTGCATGAGCAAATCTATTACTATTACCTATTACAAATGAATCAAAGGTATACTTTGGATTTAGTGTAGCTGACATTTCATCATTTGGTTGAATTGAAGAGTTATTTTTTGTTTCTGGAGCTCTTTTTGCCGGAGAAACATCTTCAACTACTTCATCAATCATAGTTGTAAACTCTATATCATAACTCTTAGAAGATATTAGTTTTATAGCGTTTTTCAAAAGATCTTTATAACGTTTTTCTAGGATATCTTTAGTAAACTCATTTGGAACACCAAGACGTATACAATTGTTTATGATACAAATAGGTTCCGCGCTCTTTATCCAAGTATTAAAGCTTACTTCGGTAAGTTCACCTTTTAAGATATTCAAGGTTTTTTCCCATAATTCTTTAAGTTGGGTATCCATTTCATATCCTCCAGTCAAAAAATAAAATAAAAAATTTATGTCAATAAATAACAATTAACAACATATTAACAGAATAACTTACACTATTTAAACTTATTGTCAATTGTAGATAAAATTATTCACATGTTTATAAAATAGTAGAAAAGTTAAAAATATATATTATATCCACAGCTGTTGAAAACATATAATAAACATTATTAACATTAAAAAAACATAGGCATTTTTATGTTTTTCAAGCTGCAGAAATAAGTTATTATTAAAAAACATGAAGTTATACACAATGTTATGCACAGGTGTGGATAACTTTTCGATATAAAAAAGTTATTCACATATAACTTAATAATATCATAAAGAAATAAGGTTATTCAATAAGTTATCCACAAAAAAACGGATTTTGACATTAATTTTATCAACAAATTTGCTCTTCTTGACATAAGGAAGACTAAACTATATAATTATAAAGTAAAACTTGAATTATAAGTTACTTTAGATAGTAAGTAAAATTGCTATACACTAATAATAGATAGAAGGGGGTGTAGCCAAATGTTCATGACTTATCAACCAAAAAAGAAACAAAGATCTAAGGAGCACGGCTTTAGAAAGAGAATGAAGACTAAGTCTGGAAGAAATGTTCTTAAGAGAAGAAGACAAAAAGGAAGAAAAAGATTGACAGCATAAGGGCCGCTTTAGTGGCCTTTTTCTGCAATAATAGCAGGAAAAAAGGAGCATTAGTTTTTTAATGAAAAAAAGAAAGCTGAGAAAAAACGTTGAATTTAGAACTGTTTATAGAAGAGGAAGGTCTTTTTCCAATAATCTTTTAGTGTTGTATGTATATAAGAATAGTAGAAATAGACTCCAAGAGGGAGATATATATAATAAGGTAGGAATCTCAGTAAGCAAAAAGGTTGGAAAGAGTGTAGTACGAAGTAGAGTTAAACGATTAATAAAGGAAAGCTACAGATTAAATAGCGATTCTTTAAAAAGTGGTTATGATTTCGTATTCGTGGCTAGGACAGCTTTAAAAGGTAGAAAATATAGGGATGTAGAGAGTGCCATGATAAATTTATTTAAAAAGGCAGGCCTATATAATAATGAAGAGAATACTAATTAGTATGATTAACTTTTACAGGAAGTACATATCACCGTTAAAGGGACCTTCTTGTAGATTTTATCCTACATGTTCACAATATGCCTTAGAGGCCATTGAAAAATATGGGGCTTTGAAGGGCAGTTTTTTAGCATTAAAGAGAATATTAAAATGTCATCCGTTTAATAAAGGCGGCTATGATCCGCTGAAATAATATTATCAGGAGGGTAAATCTTTGAATTTCTTAACTAGTATATTGACTCGATTTTTTGAATTCGTAGAGCATGGCGTTCAAATGATATTTAGTAATCCAGGAACTGCTTATGGAATAACTATTATCATCATTACTATTTTAATAAGAATATTAATGTTGCCATTAAGTTTTAAACAAGTTAGATCTCAAATAAAAATGCAAGAGGTTCAACCTAAGCTTACAAAAATGCAAGAAAAATATAAAAATGATCCAGCTAAAGCTCAAGAAGAAATGATGAAGCTTTATAAGGAATACGATATAAATCCAATGAGTGGATGTTTACCAATGCTTATACAGATGCCTATATTTATAGCACTATATTCTGTATTCTACAATCTTCAAGGTCTTGAAGGTGCAAGTTTCCTATGGATAAGAGATTTATCTCAACCAGACCATTTATTTATATTACCAGCATTATCATTCATAACACAGTATGCATCAATGAAGATTGCAAGTGCTGGACAGTCTGGTCCACAAGCTAAGCAAATGGGCACAATGAACTTATTTATGTCTGGTATGATAGCATTTATGTCACTTAAGTTTAAGTCAGCACTAGTTTTATATTGGGTTGCTAATAACTTAATGTCTATGGCACAAACATATCTTACTAAGGCATTTGACCCAAAGTTAAAGAATAAGCCAGCAGAGCAAGAAGTTATAGAAACTAAAATGCCACTTGGAAGTACTAGAAAAGTAAATCCTAAACAGGTTAATGATTCATCAAGTAATAATGACAGTAAAAAGAAAAATAAAAAATAATTATATATTGGGGATTTTTAATTAGAAGGTGGGTGAAATGGCTATGAAAGCAATCGAAGTTTCGGGGAAAAACATAGAAGAAGCTAAGAGAAACGCTTTGAAACAATTGCAAACCACAGAAGACAAAGTAGAAATTCTTGTTTTAGATGAAGGATCTAAGGGAATTTTAGGTTTTATAGGAACAAAGCCTTGCAAGATAAGAGTAACTGTAAAAAGAGGCTATATAGAAGAGGCAAAGACATTCATAAGATCTATATTAGATAATATGGGAGTAATGGCTGAAATAAGAATTAAAGAAGAAAATAATGTAGTTAATATAAGTCTTACAGGACCACGCATGGGCATAATTATTGGCTATAGGGGGGAGACTTTAGATGCTATACAGTATCTAGTAAGCCTTATAATCAATAAGGACCATGAAACAGAATATAAGAGAGTGGTTTTAGATACGGAAAACTATAGATTAAAAAGGGAAGAAACCTTAAAAAGATTAGCAGAAAAAACAGCTTACAAAGTAAGGAGAAATGGAAGAAGCTTTAAGCTTGAGCCAATGAATCCATATGAAAGAAGAATAATACATTCTACCCTTCAAAATGATAAATATGTATATACATATAGTGAAGGTGAAGAACCATACAGAAAAGTTGTTGTGGATTTAAAGAAAGCCTAAGTTAAGCCTTAAGGCTTTCTTTTTATTAAAAAACAACTCTATTGCATGAAACAATTTGAAATTAAGAGGAGTAATCCCTTGAAATACAGATTAAAAATATTTAAAATGGCAAAGATTTTTTGTATACTATTAAAGTAGATTTTAAATAAAGGATACCCCAAGGAAAAAAGGAGGGATATATCTATGATAAAGAATTTTGATACTATTGCAGCAGTAGCCACTGCTTTAGGTGAGAGCGGAATTGCTATAATAAGAATTTCGGGAAATAATGCATTAAATATAGTTTCTTCTATATTTAGAGGAGTTAATGATAGAGATATTAATGATATAAAACCTTATTCAATGAGATATGGACATATAATAGATAGAGAGACTAATGAGGTAATAGATGAAGTATTAATATCATATATGAAGGGACCTAGAAGCTTTACAGCAGAGGACTGTGTAGAGATTAACTGTCATGGTGGATATATATGTACCAACAAGGTTTTGGATGCTGTTTTAAAGGCAGGGGCTAGGTCTGCGGAGCCTGGTGAATTCACAAAACGTGCTTTTTTAAATGGAAGAATAGATTTAAGTCAAGCAGAAGCTGTAATGGATCTTATAGTTGCAAAGACAGAGTTATCACAAAAGTCAGCATTAGAGCAAAGCCAAGGTAGAATTTCCAAGGAAATAAATGATCTTAGACAAAAACTTTTAGCAATGATAGCACATATAGAAGCTACAGTGGATTATCCAGAAGATGACTTAGAGGAGGCAACTGGAGAGAGTGTCTCTTTAGAGCTAAAAGAATTACTTAAAAAAATAGATTATATATTAAATACTGCCAATGAAGGTAAAATTTTAAGAGATGGATTAAATATGGTTATTGTTGGTAAACCTAATGTGGGAAAATCATCTCTTTTAAACTCCTTAGTAATGGAAAATAGAGCCATAGTAACTGATATTCCAGGTACAACTAGAGATGTAATTGAAGAATATATAAATTTTGATGGAATTCCAATAAAGGTTGTAGATACGGCTGGAATAAGAGACACAGATGATTTAGTTGAGCAGATAGGCGTAGAGAAGAGTAAAGAAAAAATCAATGAAGCAGATTTAATAGTTTTGATATTAGATCTAAGTAGAGATTTAGAAGATGAAGACGTTGAAATTATAAATGTTATAAAGGACAAAAAACACATAGTTCTTCTAAATAAATGTGATCTTAATAGAAGACTTCCAGAAAACTGTTTAGAAGGTTTAGAAAATATAATAGAAATATCAGCTAAGAATGGATATGGTATAGACAAATTAAAAACAGCTATAAAGGAAATGTTTTTCTCAGGAGAAATAAATATGTCAGAGGTACTTTTGACTAATAACAGACATAAAGAAGCTGTTTATAGAGCAAAAGAGAGATGTTTAGCAGCATTAGATACATTACAAATAGGGATGTCTATCGATTTAGCATCAATAGATCTTAGAAGTGCATGGATGAACCTTGGAGAAATCACTGGAGACACCATGGAAGAAGATTTAATCGATAAGATATTCTCTGAATTTTGTTTAGGGAAGTAGGTGGAACAAATGAAGGAATATTTTAGGGGAGAATATGATGTTGTTGTTATAGGTGGAGGTCATGCAGGATGCGAAGCTGCACTTGCTCCAGCTAGAATGGGATTTAAAACTATGATGGCAACTATAAATTTAGATAACATAGCTTTTATGCCATGCAATCCTAATATTGGTGGAACTGCAAAAGGTCATTTAGTTAGAGAAATAGATGCTTTAGGCGGTGAAATGGGAATAAATATTGACCATACATTTATTCAATCAAAAATGCTTAATACATCGAAAGGACCAGCAGTTCATTCATTAAGGGCTCAAGCTGATAAGAAGCGTTATCAGGAAAGAATGAAGCATATTTTAGAGAATCAAGAAAACCTAGATATAGTTCAAACTGAGATTACTAAACTTCTAATTGAAGAAGGCAAAGTTAAGGGTGTTGTCACAAAGACTGGTGCTCAGTATAAGGCGAAGTCCGTAATACTTGCATCTGGGACTTATCTTAAGTCTAGCATAATAATTGGAGAAGTTAATTATAATAGTGGACCTAATGGATTCCAACCAGCAAATGAGCTTACCAAGTCTTTAGAGGATGCTGGATTATCAGTCAGAAGATTTAAGACAGGAACTCCTGCTAGAGTAAATAGAAGATCTGTAGATTTTTCTAAGATGGTAGAACAAAAAGGTGATGATAGAATAGTACCATTTTCATTTATGAGTGGAAATATAGATAGAGATCAGATTTCATGTTGGCTTACTTATACCAATGATGAAACTAAAAAAGTTATAATGAACAATATAGATAGATCACCGCTATATAATGGTTCTATTAAAAGTACAGGGCCAAGATACTGCCCATCTATAGAAGATAAAATAATGAGATTTCCAGAAAAACTTCAGCATCAAGTATTTATTGAGCCAGAAGGAGAAAATACTGAGGAAATGTATGTTCAAGGAATGTCTAGCTCATTGCCTGAAGAGGTGCAAATCAAAATGCTAAGAACTATACCTGGTCTTGAAAATGTAGAAGTTATGAGAACTGGGTATGCTATAGAGTATGATTGTGTAGATCCATTAGAACTTAAACCAACTTTAGAATATAAGAAGGTAGAAGGATTATATGGGGCAGGACAGGTAAATGGAACCTCTGGATATGAAGAAGCAGCTTGCCAGGGACTTATTGCTGGAATAAATGCTACATTAAAACTTCAAGGAAAAGATCCATTAATTCTTACTCGTTCAGATGGATATATAGGCGTTCTAATAGATGACTTAGTGACCAAAGGAACTAATGAACCTTATAGAATGATGACATCTAGATCAGAGTATAGACTTATTTTAAGACAAGACAATGCAGATTTAAGACTTACTGAAATGGGAAGAAAAGTAGGGCTTGTCACAGATGAGAGATATGAGAAGTTCATTGATAGAAAGACTAAGATAGAAAATGAGCTTGAAAGATTAAGAAACTTACAGATAACAAACAAAAAAGAAGTTAATGAAGCATTGATAGAATTAGGATCTGTTGAATTAAGAAAACCTATAAGTTTTTATGAATTAATAAAGAGACCAGAACTTGATTATTATAAAGTAGCAACTCTAGATACTGAAAGACCTGAACTTCCAGAGGATGTAAAGGAGCAGGTTGATATCTGTGCTAAATATGAAGGATATATTCAAAAGCAATTAGAGCAGGTAGAACAATTTAAAAAGTTTGAGAAAAAGAAGATTCCTAGTGATATAAAATATGAAGAAGTAGGAAGTTTAAGAATAGAGGCAGTTCAAAAATTAACCTCTGTAAAACCTATAAGTATTGGGCAAGCATCTAGAATATCAGGGGTATCACCAGCAGATATATCTGTTCTTCTAATATATTTAGATCACAAATATAAAGCTCAAAATATAGACAATAAATAAAATTATAAGATAATATATAAGGGGAGGGAAATATCTCCTCTTATATACAATGGTGGAGGAATAAAATGGAATTCTTTGATATAATGAAAAGGGCATCTGATGATGTAGAAATGCAGTTTTCTGAAGATACATATAACAAATTTATTATATATAAGAGTCTCTTACAAGAATGGAATGAAAAAATAAATTTAACTGCTATCACCGATGATGATGGAATAATAAAGAAACACTTTATTGATTGCATTAAAGCCTTTAAATTTAATGGATTAAAAGGAAATGTTAAGATAATAGATGTTGGAACGGGTGCAGGTTTCCCTGGACTTCCATTAGGAATAATGAATTCTGCATCAGAAGTAGTACTATTAGATTCACTTAATAAAAGATTAAATTTCCTAAATTTAGTAATAGGTGAATTAGGACTAAAGAATTTTACGACTATTCATGGTAGAGCAGAAGAGAATAGTAGAAAAAAAGATTTTAGAGAAAAGTTTGATATAGCTACATCTAGAGCAGTGGCTAATTTAAGTGTACTTAGTGAGTTCTGTCTTCCATATGTAAAGGTTGGAGGATATTTTGTTGCTTTGAAGGGACCAGCGGTAGATGAGGAAATTTCCGAAGCAAAGAATATGATAGGACAATTAGGTGGAAAGATAAAAGAAGTAATAGAAATCAACATAGAAGATACTGATTTAAAACATAATTTAGTGGTTATAGAAAAAATAAAAAATACACCAGATGTGTATCCACGTAAAATGAGCAGTATCAATAAGAAAAAGATAAAAAAATAGAAATTATAATAGAAATATGTCATAAAAAAACAATTGATAAAAAAAGGAAAATTATAAACTTTATAGAATTGTAAATATAAGGAATAGATGAGGGATGGTAGGATTATGCAAAATAATGTAACTTACGTGGAGCCAGGATTAATTGTTCCAAATTTGTATCAGCCAAGAAAGTATTTTGATGATGAGGCAATAGTGGAACTGGCTCAATCAATAAAAACATATGGAATAATTCAACCGTTGTCTGTAAGAAAGATGGGGGACAATGGTTATGAGCTTGTTGCTGGTGAAAGAAGACTCAGAGCTGCAAAATTTTTGGGGTTAAAAGAAGTGCCAGTAATTATTGTAGATATAACTGAGAGGGATTCGGCTGCAATTGCTCTTTTAGAAAATATTCAAAGAGAAGATCTTAATTTTTTAGAAGAGGCAGAGGCATATTACAATCTTATAAAAGAGCATTCTTATACACAAGAACAATTAGCAGAGATAATTGGTAAGAAGCAATCAACCATAGCAAATAAGTTGAGAATTCTTAAATTGCCCGAAAATATAAGAAATTCTTTAATTGATAATAAACTTACAGAACGTCATGGAAGAGCATTATTAAAACTACCAGATGAAGAATTACAAAATAAAGTTTTAGATATAGTTATAAAAAGAGAATTAAATGTAAAAAAGACTGAAGAAGTAGTTGAGAGAGAATTATTAAAGCTTGCTAGCTCAGAAGTGGCTGCAGATGGAAAGAAAAGAATAAAAGGTGTTTTTTCATCCAAAATATATATCAATACAATAAAGCAGGTATTCGATAAATATGGAATTCAAGCTAAGTATAATTCAAGGGATTTAGACGATTTTGTAGAAGTTACGATTCAAATACCTAAAAAATAGAATGTTTCACGTGAAACATTCTATTTTTTTCTTTAATTATTAGAACATTAAATATATAATATATTGTAGAGAGAGGAGGTGTATTCTCTAATTAAGGAGAAGATATTATGAAAACTATTTGTATTTTTAATCAAAAGGGTGGAGTTGGAAAGACTACTACGGCAATAAATTTATGTACATACCTAGCAGGAGAGGGGTATAAGATATTGATAATAGATATAGACCCTCAAGGTAATACTACAAGTGGCCTAGGCGTAGACAAGAAAAATCTAGAGTATTCTATTTATAACATAATGACTGAAGATGTCAGTTTAAAGGATACTATTGTCGAAAGCCAGCTAGTAGAGAATCTATATCTGGTGCCATCCACAATGGAATTAGCAGGAGCAGAGGTAGAACTCATAGATAAACCAAAGAGAGAAAATATATTAAAGAACAGACTTAGTGTTTTAGAAGAAAAATTTGATTTTATTTTTATAGATTGTCCACCTTCTCTAGGAGTACTTACTATTAATGCCTTAACAGCATCGAACAGTGTATTGATTCCTATACAGTGTGAGTTTTATGCATTAGAAGGAGTGGGCCAATTAGTAAATACTATTCAGTTAGTAAAAAGATCTCTTAATAAATCTCTAGAAATAGAAGGTGTATTAATGAGTATGTATGATGGAAGAACAAATTTAAGTAATGAAGTTGTAGAAGAAGTGAAAAAGTATTTTGGTGACAAGGTATATGAATCATATATACCAAGAAATATAAGGTTAGCAGAAGCTCCAAGTTTTGGACTACCAATATCATTATATGATGATAAATGTAGAGGCGCTAAAGCTTATGAAGATTTAACTAATGAATTTTTAAAAAGACAGGGGGTATGATGCGTGAGTAAAAAATTTGCGTTAGGAAAAGGATTAGGTGCATTAATACCTGATGATGATTTGTTAGAATCAGAAAATAGTAATAGTGAAGCTATATTAAAGATTGATATAAATTTAATTAAAGCAAATGAAGATCAACCTAGAAAGTATTTTGATGAACAGAAGATTTATGAGTTAAGTCAATCAATAAAAGATCATGGTATAATCCAACCTTTGATATTGAAAAAGTCTGGGGAAAGATATGTGATAATAGCAGGGGAGAGAAGATGGAGAGCTGCTAAGCTTGCAGGAATAAATGAAGTTCCAGCTATACTAATGGATTTATCAAATCGTGACGTTATGGAAATATCGCTTATTGAAAATATACAAAGGCAGGATTTGAATCCTATAGAAGAAGCTAAAGCATTTTATAGGCTTATAAAGGAATTCAAATTGACCCATGAAGAACTTTCATTAAGAATAGGAAAATCAAGAACTGCTATTACAAATACAATGAGACTAATGAATCTTGATGAGAGAGTTCAACAGTATATAATTGAAGGTATTATTTCAGAAGGCCATGGAAGAGTAATACTAAGTATAGAAAATAAGGATACTCAGTATAATGTAGCACAAAAAGTTATTGATGAAGGTCTTTCAGTTAGAGCACTTGAGAAACTCATAAAATCATTACAAAATGAAGAAAAGGATAGAAAAGAAAAAGAACCACTAAATCCTTATTATAAAGATATTACTGAAAAGTTAGAAGGGTTATTTGGGACTAAAGTAATAATAAATAGCAAAAAGAATAAAGGCAAAATTGAGATAGAATATTATTCTGAAGATGATCTTCAAAGAATAATTGATATAATGAAAATATAATGTTTCACGTGAAACATTATTGAGGGAGGACCAAGATGGAGGAGATTATAAAAATTATAAATGAATTTGGGCCATATATAATGATGGGCTTGACTGCCCTTGTTATATTACTATTAGTATTAGTAATAGTTTTATTTAGATCGTTAAGTAAAGTTGAAGCAAAGTATAGAAAAGTAACACGAGGTGTAAATAATAAAAATCTAGAAGAGATAATTGTAGAGTATTTAAATAGAGTTGAGGAATCTAAAAAGATTTCAGAAGATATTAAATCATTATATGGAGATATGGATTCTAGAATAAAAGAATGTATTCAGAAGGTTTCCGTTATAAGATATAAGGCCTTTGAAGATGTAGGAAGTGATTTAAGCTTTTCAGTAGCAATGCTTGATGAGAATAATGATGGAATATTACTAACAGGAATTTTTGGCAGAAATGAAAGTACTACATATGCTAAGCCAATAGAAAAGGGAATTTCAAGATACGATTTATCAGAAGAAGAAGAAGAAGCACTTAATAATGCTATTAATAAATAAATCTTCCTTTTGAAGAAACTTTATAATATAATAATAGAGGAAGAATAAAATGTCCTTATGTTGTCAGATAAGAACCTCCTATAGCAAGACTGAAGGAGGTTCTTATTTTTTTAAAATATAAGATTAACCTTTCGCTAAGTCTTTAGATATAGGAGTTAAAGAATCTCCTATAGATATATCAGAATCTGAATATTTCTTACCTCCAAATAATTTTACTAAACAGTGATATATTCCTTGAGATATAATTTCGGCTTGTTGCATAACTACGTTTAATCTAGTATTTTGTAAAATCATAAATTCTAAATTACCACACATATTTACAATGCCAGTAATGCTTAAATCACCAATAGAAGGTAAATCTTTGTTTAGAGCAGCACCTGGGTTTACAGGGCGATTTTCTAAGATAATTTTGCCTACGTTTTGGATATTTCCTAAAGATGCATCTATAGCAATTATGTATGGATTATCATAGGTTGATTTTATATTTTCAATTGCAGTAGTTATATTTTTGGCATGAACAGGTTGATCTAAATTACCGTAAATATCTATGCCCTTACGTGAAAAGAACTTGAGTTTGTATCCAACTAATGGGCCTAAGCTATCCCCTGTAGATCTATCTGTACCTATGCATAAAAATATTATTGGACGATGAGCTTTAGCTATGGGATAAAGCTCCATAAAAAGTGCATCACGAAGTTTAAAGATAGAGTTCATATCAGCTGTATCAAAGATAAATTTATGAGACATACAGAAAACCTCCTTTATTGTAATTGTTAACAATAAGGGAGGTTTTTATACTGGTTTTACAATATATGATTGATACTATCTAAGGTATATTTGATGTCTTTTATATCATTAAAATACCCTGGACTTAGTCTTAAAGTACCACTTGGATAAGTATCTATAGTTTTATGGGCTAGAGGAGCACAGTGAAGGCCAGTTCTAACCATAATTCCAAATTCACTATCCAATAAATAAGCTACTTCAGCTATATCCTTATTTTTAAATCCTATTGAAATTGCGGATGTCCTAAGGGAGCTATCTTTATATCCATAAAAAATTACATCATTAATATTCAAAAGTCCATCTATTAATGCTGAGTTTAAGTAGTGTTTTTTTTCTTCAATAGCAGATATGCCTTCCTTAAGTATAAAGTTTACTCCTGAACTTAGTCCTACTATACCAGGGGTATTTAAGGTACCACTTTCGAACTTATCAGGAAGAAATGTTGGCTGATGAAGCTCAGAAGATAGACTTCCCGTTCCACCACTAAATACGGTAGAACATTTACTATTAAATTCATCAGTAATCAAGAAACCACCTATTCCTTGAGGGCCTAAAAGGGATTTGTGTCCAGTGAATGCTAAAGCAGAACAGTGTAATTTCTCGAAATTAACTTCCATAGCTCCAGCACTTTGAGCAGAATCAACGATAAAATCAATGTTGTTATTAGAGCAAATCCTTCCGATTAATTCTAATGGCTCTATTGTTCCTATTATATTAGAACCATGAGTGAATATAGCAAGGCGTGTATCGGGTCTTATAGCTTTTTTAAATTGTTCCACGGGAATCAAACCATTTTTATCACATTGTAATATGGTAAGATCTATGTTTATTGAATATTTAAGCTCTTGTAAAGGTCTAAGTACTGAATTATGTTCCATTGATGAAGTTATTACATGATCTCCTGGCTTTAAAAAACCTCTTAACAAAATGTTTAAAGAGTGAGTAATATTAGATGTAAAAATCACATTTTCAGGTTTAGAAAAATTGAATAATTTGCATAATGATTTTCTACAGTGTAGTACTAGCTTACTACTCTCTATAGCATCATGATAACTAGCTCTACCTGGGCTACATCCTAAGCTAGTCATGTAATTTAACATATCATTAGTAACCGATGCAGGCTTAGGAAAACTGGTTGCAGCGTTATCTAAATAAACTTTCATAAAAAAACCTCCGATCATAAAGTCATAGTTATATTGTACCTTATAAAAAGTTAAAATTAAACAATGTATATAAAAAGAAGTAGAATAAAATATATCCATATGAACACTCAACCTTTAAAAGAAAGAAAAAATAAGATATACTATAATAGAAAATAATTATTGATTAGATGGAGGGTTTATGGATAGATATTATTTAATAGTGTTTAAAAATACAATGGATGCTATAAAAGCAGAAGAAATATTAAAAAAAGAAAATATAAAAATTGCTATAATGCCGACTCCAACTTATATAACACAAAGTTGTGGTATAAGCATTAAATTTGATGAAAAAGAATGGGATAAGATAAAAGATACAATAGATAAAGGTCTCATAACTCCTAAAAATATATATTTGAGAGAAGGACAACAAGCAAAACAAATTTTATAAAGGGCAGGTGTTTAAATGAATTTTGATTCAGCATTAACAAAAACCTATGATTTTTTTATAAAACTACTTCAATCCATTGACTTGGAAAAGATGGTTTTAAAAGTTATAAGTATTTTAGTTATATTTTTAATTGCATCTATAGTTTACAAAATTTCAGTAAGATTAGTTGATAAGCTTATTGCGAAACAAAAGAAGTTTAAAGTTGGACTAGATGAAAAGAGAGTTAAAACAATATCTATTGTTTTAAAAAGTTTTCTAAAATATACCATATATTTCTTTGCATTTTCAGCGGTTTTATATCAGTTCTTTGGAGCTATAAGCTTAACCTTTGCTAGTATTGGAGGTGTAGCTATAGGTCTTGGGGCTCAGAATCTAATAAAAGATGTTGTTAATGGATTTTTTATGGTATTTGAAGACCAATTCTCTGTAGGAGACTATATTCATATTGCAGATAAAGGTGGAGTAGTTCAAAGTATAGGACTTAGACTTACAAAATTAAAAGATTTTAATGGTGATGTCCATATAATTCCCAATGGTAGCGTGGGACAAATAACTAATCATTGTAGAAGTGATATGAGGGTATTAGTAGATGTTGATATAGCATATGAGGAAGATATAGATAGAGTAACTTCTATATTAGAAGGTGTATGTGAAGAATTTAAAGGTAATGATCAGATTGTTGAAGGACCAAAGGTCCTTGGAGTATCAGCTTTAAAGGATTCTGGTGTGACCTTCAGCATATGGGCAACTACAAAACCTATGGCTCAATGGGAATGTGAAAGGGAAATTAGAAAGCATGTTAAGAAGGCTTTAGATAGGGAAGGGGTAGAGATACCTTATCCAAAGCGAACAGTATATCATGTAAGAGAAGAATAAGGAATATACAGGAGAAAAGGAGAATTTTTGTGAATAAGGTTTTTAATTTGGGTGATATTGTAGAAATGAAAAAGCAGCATCCATGTGGAAGCAGTAATTGGGAAATTATTAGATTAGGTGCTGACGTAAAGATAAAATGCGTTGGGTGTCAAAGAATAATAATGATACCAAGAAGTAAATTTGAAAAAGATGTAAAAAAAGTAATAGAATCGAAAGAATAAATAAAAAAGTCTTGAACTTGACTTTATTTTGTAGTATAATATATGAATGTAATCCCTGCTGTGATAATGTCACAGCCATAGGCCAAGGGGAGGAGGTGAAAAGGATGAGAAAGTATGAAACTATATTCATATTACACCCATCTTTAGACGAGGAAGCTGTAAAGGCTGCTGAGGAGAAGTTTAAAGGTGTAATAGAAAATGGTGGAGGAGTAGTTGAAAATGTTGATTTCTGGGGCAAGAGAAAGCTTGCTTACGAAATAAGCAAAGTAAACGAAGGATACTACACACTAATCAATTTTTCTGCTGATTCAGAATTACCAAAAGAGTTAGATAGAATATTCAGAATCACTGACGGTGTTATAAGACACATAATAGTTAAGGAAGAAAATTAAGGTGGTGTCATAGGTGAATAAAGTTGTTTTAATCGGAAGATTGACAAAAGATCCAGAACTTAGATATACCCCAGGAACTGGAATGGCGGTTACCACTGTTACTTTAGCTGTTGACAGATTCAACGCTTCTACAAAGCAGCGTGAAGCTGATTTTATATCAGTTGTAATCTGGGGAAAACAAGCTGAGAATACTGCCAACTATATGAGTAAAGGTAGTCAAATGGCTATCAGTGGCAGAATCCAAACTAGATCTTATGATGCTAAAGATGGTACTAAAAGATATGTTACTGAAGTTGTAGCACAAGAAGTTTCCTTCTTGAGTAAAGGTTCAGGAAGACAAGATGGCGGTGCTTCATTCGGTGGCAATGAAAATTACGGAAACCAAGGAAATCATTTTGAGAATCAAGGATTTGGCTATCAAAATAATAATTCCTTCGGTGAACAATCATTTGATGAAGATATAGCTCCTATAGATGATGGAGATATACCTTTCTAATCTAACACTTTAAGGGTAAGGAGGTAGAGAAATGAGCAAGGATAGAGAAGTTAAAAAAGGCGGCGCTAGAATGAGAAGAGCTAAGAAAAAGGTTTGTGCATTCTGCGTTGACAGTGCTGATCATATAGATTACAAAGATATAACTAAACTTAGAAAGTATGTTACTGAAAGAGGTAAGATACTTCCAAGAAGAATATCTGGAACTTGCGCTAAACACCAAAGAGAATTAACTGTTGCTGTTAAGAGAGCAAGAAACATAGCTTTATTACCATTCACAACTGAATAGTATAGAGTTATAATGAAAAGCTACCACTTTTGTGGTAGCTTTTATTGTTATATAAGAGATAACCTAGTTGCATAAATATTGAAAAAAAACTACAATAGAATATATATCTATGTGAATGGGGGAGAAGAGTTGAAGAAGGATAGTTTTAATATAATGTCGGATATTAAAATAATCGAAGATCTCAAAGCACAATTAATTTGCATAATCGGTGAGTTTTTCAGACTTTTAGCTAAGGGGAGTAATGTAGCTCAAGATGCCATAAAACATTGCATTTCCGGGGCAATAATAATTTTATATGTGCTAGGGGATAGATTAGGCTACTCCCATGCAAGTATAGATGAGGATATGAAATACAAACTCAAGATTGGAATCGTTGAGGGAGATTTAGTTGAAAAGGAAGGAAAGAATTTAAGTAAACTATATAATCATTTAAAGCAGCGGTCATAGAACTATACTTTAACGTTGGAGGATTAATCATATGGAGAACAAAAACTATAATACAAAAGCGGTAGTTGAAGCAGGGTTAATGTGTGCTTTGGTGGTGGTAATATTCCTTATGAATATGTATCTACCTATATTCGGGGTAATAGGCCTTTTTATATTGCCTATACCAATAACTATATTGTATTTGAGGCATGATTTTAAACTTGCATTAACATCAGTAGTAGTAAGTGCGATTCTTACTTCAATGATGTCCAGTATAATATCAGCAATAGGTTCAGCAGTACTATATGGTGGCAGTGCACTAGTTGTTGGATACTGTATAAAGAATCATAAGGGAGCAACTAGAACCATCATATATTCATCAGTAGCTATGCTTGTAGGAACAATTGTGGACTTTTCACTTATGATATATGTGACATACAATAGTTCACTTACATCAATAATCCAAGAATACATAGATATGATGAAGGAATCTATGGATATGGTATCAGGTTTATATCAATCTATGGGAGTAGATATGGCAAATAACCCAATGATGGAATCCCTTAATAAGATAACTCCTGATATCTTAATGATGATGATACCAGCTATGCTTATAATCTCATCATTAATTCAAGCTTTTATAAATTACGGTATAACAGGGAAAATACTTAAGAGATTCAAATATGATGTTCCAAAGTTCAGACCATTTAATCAGTGGTATATAGATAATAGAATAGGTGCTGGAATTTTAATAGCTCTAATGGTAACTAATATTTTTGGGAATTACATACCCGGAGCTGTATACATTATTATGACACTAGCATATATACTTCAAATAATGTGTATGACATTAGGAATAGCTGTAGTATATAACTGGTTTGTAAAGAGAGGATCAGCAAACAAACTAATATTAACTATGCTTATACTATTTGTATTTATAAATCCATTATTAACTCAAATAGCTTATTTCGTTGGATTAGCTGATCTTATAATAGATTTTAGAAAGTTGGACCCAAATAGTTTATCTATTGCACTTCAAGAGTGGATAAAAAATAGAAAAGTAAAAAAATAGGGAGGGGCTTTCTTGTGAATAAATTTAAAAGCTTTTTACCTAATATCAATATATATGTAGTTATATCTGCCTTATTGATAATATTAGTATTTATATGGAAAGATAGATTTTTAGGATTTCTTCTATTAGCCATGTTCATATTAGTGTTAGCTTACATCAGAAAGACAGTTAAGGAAAAGGAAAAAGATTGGAATACATTTTTAGAGAACAACTCTAAGAGTATAGATAAAGCAACTCATAATACACTTAAAAATCTACCTTTTCCAATGATGATTTTAGATGAAAATGGTGAGATAACTTGGTATAATAAGAAGTTTTTATCAGTATTTAACCTAAAAGACATCCTTGGTCAGAGCATAACAAAGCTTATAAGCAATTTTAATTCAAAGGATGTTATAAAAAATAAGGTTAGTTCCTATAAATACGTGAATATTTTAGATGAGTATTATGATGTATATACTAATATAGTAAATATAGATGAAGGATATGGAGCTAGAAGAACCATAATAATTTTATACTTCTATCAAGTTACTTCTTATAAAAAGAATGTTGAATATAGAGAAGGAATAATGCTTATAGAAGTTGACAATTTAGATGAGGTTATTAAGGGTACAGAAGAGAGTAAGAGGCCTATTTTGATAGCAGAAATAGAAAGATTTATCATGAATTATGCTAGCAGTATAAATGCTATGATAAAGAAATATTCTTCAAATAAATATATATTATCTGTAAAAGATAGTATAATAAGAGAAGAAATGAATAAAAAATTTGATGTACTAGATAAAATCAGAGAAATAGATTTAGGCAACAAATTAAATGTAACTTTAAGCATAGGAATAGGAAGAATGGGTGAGAACCCAATGATCAATAATACCTATGCAAATTCAGCTAAAGAGCTTGCTCTTGGCAGAGGTGGAGATCAGGCTGTAGTCAAGTCTGGAGAAAAGCTTGGCTTCTTTGGAGGAAAGACTAAAGAGGTTGAAAAGCGTACTAAGGTGAGAGCAAGGGTAATAGCACATGCTCTTAGAGACCTTATAGAAGAGAGTTCTAATGTTTATATTATGGGACATCGTAATCCTGATATGGATGCATTTGGGTCAGCTATAGGAATTACAAGTGTTGCAAGGAATTTAGGAAAGCAATGTAGAATAGTTCTTGAAGAGGGCAATAATAGTATAAAATATATATTAGACAAGATGAAGAATAACGATGATTATAAAGATTGGTTTATAACGCCTAAAGAATGCTTAGAGGAATTAGATGAAAATAGTCTTTTAATATTGGTAGATGTTCATAGCAGAAGCTATGTTCAAAATGAAGATATAGTTAACAATGTAAAGAGCTTAGTAATCATAGATCATCATAGGCGAACTGTAGATTTTATAGAAGGAGCAATCTTAACTTATATAGAAATTTATGCATCCTCAACATCTGAATTGGTTACTGAGATGATTCAATATATGTTAGAAAAACCTAAGCTTACTCAGTTAGAGGCTGAAGCCCTTCTAGCTGGAATATGTATAGACACTAAGAATTTCTTCTTGAAGACAGGAGTAAGGACTTTTGAAGCTGCTTCATTCTTAAGAAGGCTAGGTGCAGATACAATAGATGTTAAAAAAATGTTTGGACATGATTTATCAAGCTACATTAAAAAGTCTGAAATAATTAAAAATGCTGTAGTAGAGAACAATATAGCTATTGCTGTAAGTCCGGACAAGATACATGAGACAGTAGTTGGAGCACAGGCGGCAGATGAACTTCTAAATATTACAGGTATTCAAGCTTCATTTGTTCTTGTTAGAATAAAAGATGATATATTTATAAGTGGAAGGTCTTTTGGAGACATAAATGTCCAGCTTATACTTGAAACACTTGGAGGGGGAGGGCATCTTACCATAGCTGGTGCAAAACTTACTAATATAACAAATGATGAAGCTGTTAAAAAGCTAAAAGATGCTATAAATAAATACTCAAGGGAAGGTGAATAAAATGAAGGTAATATTATTATCAGATATAAAGTCATTAGGTAAAAAGGGTGATGTAGTTAATACATCAGATGGATACGCAAGAAACTATCTTTTTCCAAGAAAATTAGCAGAGGAAGCAAACAATGATAATCTTCATATCCTAAATGCTAAGAAGGAAAACGAGAGAAGAAAGAAAATAGCTGAAATAGAGGCTGCTCAAGCTTTAGCTGAAAAATTGAGAAATAAAGAAATTACAATAAAGGCTAAGGTTGGAGACAATGGAAGATTGTTTGGAGCTATAACAAGCAAGGATGTTGCTGAAGTTATACAAAAGCAATATGATATAAAAATTGATAAAAAGAAGATAGTAATGGATACTGTAAAGCAAGCAGGATGCATTGAAATAGAAGTGAAATTATATCCTGAAGTATCCACTAAAATGAAGCTTATGATTGTAGAGGCGTAAGGAGGATACAATTTGAAATCAAAACAACCGGAGAATGGTATACTAGATAAGGTTCTAGAAGATAGCTCCAGTATAGAATCTCAAATTAATGTGCTTTTTGATGTTGCTAAAAATATTTTAGATGATGGAGCAATGAGGGCGAGAACAGTAAGATATAAATTACAAAAACAAGTAAAGAGTAATGATATATACAAAAGAGCTTATGCTCTAAGCAAAATTATAACTGACGGAAAGGGAATAGATACTATCCCTAACGAAAGTAATATTGAAGATGTAATGAAGGATATAGAGCTTGCTATTGCAGATGAAATAGCAAGGAAGTTTGTTCAAAATAAGATAGAACAACAAGTTGAACAGGACCTAGTTACAAGACAAGACAAATATGTAGATGAAATAAGGCTGGGTATAATTAGAAAGCAAAAGGGACCTGAAAATGCCAGGACCTTAAAAAAGTATTCTAATTTTAAAAAATTAGATAAGAAAAAGCTTACAAAAAATATCCAGAGTCTTCTTAGACCAGATAGTTTTGAAGAAATTATAGGACAGGAAAGGGCTATTAAGGCATTAATATCTAAAATAGCTTCACCATATCCTCAGCATATAATTTTATACGGACCTCCTGGAGTAGGTAAGACAACTGCCGCAAGACTTGCCCTTGAAGAGGCAAAAAAGCTTAAATTCACTCCATATGATGAGGAATCTAAGTTTGTAGAAGTAGATGGAACTACTTTGAGATGGGACCCAAGAGAGATCACAAATCCTCTTTTAGGATCAGTACATGATCCTATATATCAAGGAAGTAAGCGTGATTTAGCAGATATAGGTGTTCCAGAGCCAAAACCAGGCCTAGTTACAGAAGCTCATGGTGGAATATTGTTCATAGATGAAATAGGAGAACTTGATTCTATACTTCAAAATAAACTTTTAAAGGTATTAGAAGATAAGAGAGTTGAATTTTCTTCATCATACTATGATCCAGAAGATGAAAGTACTCCAAAATATATAAAGTATCTTTTTGAAAATGGAGCACCAGCTGATTTTGTTCTTATAGGAGCAACCACAAAGGAGCCAGGAGAGATAAATCCAGCTTTAAGATCAAGATGTGTAGAAGTTTACTTTGAGCCTTTATCAGCTAAGGATATAGAAACCATAGTAGTAAATGGAGCTAAGAAACTAAATGCTTCTATAGAAGAAGGTGTTGCTGCACTTATAAGTAGATATACTATAGAGGGAAGAAGAGCAATAAATATATTATCAGATGCTTATGGCTATGCACTTCATAATGGAGACTATGACATAGAAAATATAGTGATATCAAAACATGATGTAGAAGAAGTTTTATCCATAGGTCGTTTTACACCATATGAAATATTGGACAAAAACAATGATAAAGAAGTAGGACATGTGTATGGATTAGGGGTAAGTGGATTTATAGGATCTACAATAGAAATTGAAGCTACAGTATTCCCTGCAAAGAAGGCAGGAGCTGGAACAGTAAGATTTAACGAAACTGCTGGATCAATGGCAAAGGATTCAGTATTTAATGCGGCATCAGTAATAAGAAAAATTACAGATGTAGATATAAAAGACTTTGATGTACATGTAAATGCTATAGGTGGAGGAATGATAGACGGTCCTTCTGCTGGAGCAGCTATAACCATATGTATAATGAGTGCTATTTTAAATAAACCTATAAGACAGGATGTAGCTATAACTGGAGAAATATCATTAAGAGGAAAAGTTAAGCCTGTAGGCGGTATATTTGAAAAAGTATATGGAGCTAGAAGAAAGGGTATAAATCTTGTAATTGTTCCAAAGGATAATACTCATGACATTCCTAAAAATCTACAGGATATAGAAGCTAAAACTGTAGAAACTATAGAAGAAATAATGGAAATTATGTTTTAAAATCATGATAAATGGGTAGGAATATAAAGTATATATTATTGATTTACCATAAGACTCTTATAGAGTCTTATGGTTTTTAATGACATAGTTTAAGTTATATTTATAAACTTATAAATAAATTTGAAGGGAGAAGGGAACTATGGATTCACCTGTAATGAGAAGTTTACCTCACAACTTAGATGCAGAACAGTCGGTATTAGGATCTATGATAATAGACAAAACTGCGATAGCACAGGTTACTGAAGTATTAAAGGCAGATGATTTTTATAGGGATTCCCATAAAATCATATTTGCAGGGATAATGGATTTGTTTCAAAGGGACATTCCAATAGATATGATAACTTTAATTGAACATTTAAAATCTATAGATAAGCTTGAAGGTGCAGGTGGAATAAGCTACATAACAGAAATAAGCAACTCTGTTCCCTCTATAGCGAACCTAAACTCATACATAAAGATAGTTGATGAAAAAGCTATGCTTAGAAGGCTTATAAAGGCTTCCAATGAAATAATAGAAAAGAGTTATGGTGGACAGGACCAAGTTGAAAATGTGGTAGATTTTGCGCAGAAAAAAGTTTTTGATATAGCAGAAAAGCGTTCAAGCAGTGACTTTGAATCTATAAGTGCAGTGCTTGAAAGAGGATTTTTAGAAATCGAAAGGTTGTTCAATAATAAAGGAGAAGTAACGGGAGTACCTACAGGATTTAGGGATTTGGATGACAAGACATCTGGATTTCAAAAAGGAGATATGGTGCTTATAGCTGCGAGGCCTTCTATGGGAAAGACAACTTTTGCCCTTAATATAGCTCAGCATGCAGCACTTAAGTCAGGGAAAAGCGTAGTTATATTCTCGCTGGAAATGTCTAAGGAGCAGCTTGCTTATAAGCTTCTTTGTGCAGAAGCAAATGTAGATATGTTAAAACTTAGAACTGGTAATCTTGATGATGAGGACTGGGAGAATATAGCCAGAGCCTCAGGACCTTTAGCAGCATCAAAGATATACATAGATGATACTGCTGGAGTAAATGTAATGGAAATGAGGTCAAAGTGTAGAAGAATAAAAATAGAACACGGAATAGACCTTATAATGATTGACTACCTTCAGCTTATGTCAGGTACTGGTGGAGAGAGCAGACAGCAGGAAGTATCAGAGATATCTAGATCCATAAAGGCACTAGCAAAAGAAATGCAATGTCCAGTTGTAGCTTTATCACAGCTATCCCGTGCTCCTGAGCAGAGAGCTGACCATAGACCTATGCTCTCTGACCTTAGAGAGTCTGGATCTATAGAGCAGGATGCCGACGTAGTTATGTTCTTATATAGAGACGAGTACTACAACAAGGAAACTGAAGATAAGAATATAGGAGAATGCATAATAGCTAAGCAAAGAAACGGTCCAGTAGGAACAGTTAAACTTGCATGGCTTGGACAATACAGTAAATTTGGTAATCTTGATACGATACATCAATAGTATATTTATAATAAATAAAAGGCAGCAGAATAGCTATTTATTCTGCTGCCTTTTAAGGTAATTGAGAGTAACTAATGTATATCTATAGATCTCCTATTTGGGTTATCTTTGCTTAGTTTATTCATTGTGATATTCAAAACACCATTATTGAAAGAAGCATCTATACTGTTTTCATCTATATTGTCTACGTAAAATGCTCGCTTAAACTCGCCATAAGACCTTTCACGCCTTACATAGCCAGAAGAATTGTCTTCAAGGACATTTTCTCTCTTAGCGCAGATAGTCAAATAATTATTTTCATAGTAAAGGTTCAAAGAATCTTTGTTTACACCAGGAAGATCAGCTTCTACTATATATTGACTGTCCGTCTCGCGCAAATCAACGTTAAATCCATTGCTAAAACTAGGGAATCCATTAAAGAAGTCATCGTTAAAGAATGAGTCTAGCATTCCCTCAAATGAGTCACGTCTTCTTAATCCATTATTATTTTTCTTAAAAGGTACTAAATCAAACATATATAACTCCTCCTTTAAAATAAAATTTTATGTGATTTAGTGTAAGTACTTATTTCTTAGTACACTATTATAATACTACCAAGGTCAAAGAAAGTCAAAGTTTAAAAAAGAGATCTAAAAGTCATAATTAAAAGAGAAAGTTAGATAATGTAAGATATATTCAGCAAATAAAAAAAACAAGCCAAATTAAAGATATTTTAAGGTGATATTGAGTTTTATAATTAGTATAAAATGTATTATTATTTATAATATAGCCTTATGTGCTATCGTGGCTCAGTTGGTAGAGCAGTTCACTCGTAATGAACAGGCCACCGGTTCGAGTCCGGTCGATAGCTCCATATATTATGCGGGTGTAGCTCAATGGCAGAGCTCTAGCTTCCCAAGCTAGCTACGTGGGTTCGATTCCCATCATCCGCTCCACAAAACCAGTACAAAAAATATATCTTTGTACTGGTTTTTTATATGATCTTAAAGATTATTTAGATTATGAGGAGAGATTACTATGAGCAGAAACGAAAAAGCAGTTTTCACAAATATGTGTATGATATATGATAAGAAAAAAATACTTGTACAAAATAGAGTCAATCCAAAGTGGCCTGGGATAACATTTCCAGGAGGACATGTGGAGCGTGGAGAATCTTTTGTAGCTTCAGTCATTCGAGAGATATTTGAGGAAACAGGACTTACCATTGAAAATCCCATACTATGTGGAATTAAGCAGTTTCAGGACAAAGAAGATAATAGATATGTGGTTTTATTCTTTAAGACAGATAAATATAGTGGTGAATTAAAGTCTTCTGATGAAGGAGAAGTGTTTTGGATTGATAGAAATGATTTAAGTGATTATGACCTTGCAGAGGATTTTGATGATATGCTGAAGATATTTGAGAGTGATAGTTTAAGTGAATTTTATTATATAAAGGAAAAGGATAAGTGGGAGAAAAATATTTATTGATGTAGTACATATTGAATGGTATTCACTTTTTTGTGAGTAATACATGAATTACCCTCCATTGTTCAATTAGAATCTAGAATATAAAATAGAGTTATGAGAGAGAACATAGTTAGAAGAGGGGATTACAGTATGAATGATTTAAATATAGGAAAGACAATTTTAGAACTTAGGAAGAATAGAAATATAACTCAAGATCAGCTTGCAAATATGGTAGGGGTATCTGCTGGGGCAGTAAGCAAATGGGAAACTGGAGTTTCCCAAACAAAAGGATGTTAAGAAATAACCTGTGTTTCCCCTGCTTGCAAAAAAATACTGATATATAAAAAGCGGCACTTGAATATAGTGTCTTTTTATATGGCTTAAAAAGATTAAAGACGGGGAAAATCCTTATAAATAATGTATTTAGGAAAGTACAGGGAAAAAATATTAAGGAATTTACAACGATAGTACGATAAATGAAAGAGCCTTATATAACGACTTATGCTAAGAAATACAGAGATATGAAAAGTTAGGCTTACAATATGGCGCTGTCTTCTATATCGTGAAACAGTATAATATTTCATTACTACTTGATTATTCAAAAACTTATTAGCTTATCGTTTGTCAAAGGTTTGTTACATAAGCAATGCTGAACAGCACCTTTTAAAAATCATACGTTGATACGTAGTCTTTCAAAAGCAGAAGCATGAATGGTCTTTATTTGCGACACCAATATTGAATTGAGATTACGAAAAGACTATAATGGTTTATGCAGATGAACCATAGGAGGGAAAATGGATAAAGCATTTATCTTGGAGAAACAAAAATTTATTGAGAATTATAATCTTGCCAGGCCGATTATGACTATTTTGGGTGATGAGGTTAGACAAGAAATATTATTGGCTTTGATTGAAACTGGTGGAATGGGAGGAATTCGGGTTGGAGAAATTCAGAAAAAAAGCCACGTTTCACGTTCAGCAGTATCACATCATTTAAAAGTGTTATTAAATGCTGGAATTATCAGTATGAGGCGTGAAGGAACCAAAAACTATTATTATATTGACTTTAATGATACGACGGTAAAACCAGTTATTCTTTTTTGGCAACAGGTAGAGCCTATGTTGAAACGTTGTATTAAGGAAAGAGAAAAGAGGTTATGAATATGGGTATATATGCGGTATATTTCAGTCCGACAAACAGCACGGAAAAAGTAGTAAAAATAGTTGCAAATGAATTTGGAAGCTATCAAGAAATTGATCTAGGCAAAAGAGAGAATATATTTAATCAATCATTTGATAAAGAAGATATTTGTATTATTGGTGTTCCATCTTATGGCGGCAGAGTTCCTTCGATTGCGTTGGAAAGAATGAAAGATTTTAGAGGGAACAATGCGAAAGCTGTTTTAGTAATATCTTATGGCAATAGGGCCTATGAAGATACGCTTAGAGAATTAGCAGAATATGTAACGGATAAAGGGTTTTGCTGTATCGCTGCTATTACAGCTATTGCAGAACATTCTATTATGCACCAATTTGCAACAGGTCGTCCTGACGAAGCAGACCAAAAGGAGCTTGTACAATTTTCAGGGAAGATACTTGATAAGGTAAAAAATACTTCAGCATATGATGAATTAAAATTACCAGGTAATTATCCATATCGGGAATATAAAGGTGTTCCATTAAAGCCAAAGGCAGGAAAAGAATGTACAGGCTGTGGCTTATGTGCAAAACTATGCCCGGTAGGAGCCATTTCCGTCAAAGAGCCGAAAAAAACGGACACAAAATTATGTATATCATGTATGAGATGTATAAATGTATGTCCTAACAAATCAAGGAAATTAAATTTTATTTTAGTTAAAGTAGCATCAAAAAAAATGGAAGCAGTTTGTAAAAAGAGGAAGGAAAATGAACTTTTTATATGATTTTGGATATGCTATGTGTATGATAAAATCTATGTTTATCTAATCGGAAACAAAGTAATATCGATGATACATTAGGAGATACCACATAAGAGTGCTGGTATCTCTTTTATATTGCCATGAAAAAGCATGGTATTTCATTTCTGCTTGACTATTTAAAACTTATTAGATTATGATTTGTCTATAGTGATTCAGTTGTCAAGACAAAAATCTAAGATTTTTATAATGAACCGATATGGTTGATAAGTAACAGGGAACATGGAAACTCTACTCCAGATATTTCATTGCTGTCACCTATAGCACGTGCTTTAGATACATCATTAGATATATTATTATCTTTTAAAAAGGAGATTTCAGAGGAAGAAGTAAATAAGATAAAAGAAAAACTTACTGAGATTTTTCTGAATGAAGACTATGAAAAAGCTAATAATGAGTGCAATGAATATATAAGAGAGTATCCAAACTCAGCTTATCTAAAGCTCTCTATAGCCACGTTAATTCAAATGTATGACATGATGGATGCAAAGGATGAAGATATATATAAGAAGCGAATGGAGCACTCCCTAGAACTATTATACAAGGTTGTAGACAGTGATGAGATTAAATATAGAACATTAGCGTTATTTTCTATAGCACATATAGAAATGGCTTTAGGGAATTATGAAAAAAGTGAAAAGGCCATAAAGGAGATTTCAAGTTCATCTATAGACCCTATGGTACTTTATGTGTCTCTTTTAGAAAAGCAGAATAAGCAGAAAGAACTTTTCACGACTGCAGAGGGAATGCTATTACAATATCTAAATCAAAGTGGTGCTATGATATCCATACTAGCTAGGCAATATAAAGCAAATAATGAGTATGAAGAGGAGAAAAGCTTTTTAATGGCGCTTCATAAGATACAAGAAAGTTTCCAGATAGGAATGGGGTCAGCTGCCTATAGTTTAAGCAATTTGTACTATGAACAAGAGGACATGGAACTTGCAGCAAAATGGTTTAAAAAGTATGTTAAGGCAATAATAGATGCAGGATACGACTATACCAATAATCCTTACTTCAAGCACGTTAAATTGCAGCTAGGAAATGAAGGACAAAAGATAATAAGAAAAAAGATGTTTTTAGATATATTAGAAAATGGTAAGATGGATAATCTTAAGGGAATTAAGGAGTATGATGAAGCTATAGAACTATTGAAAAAGGCAGCTATATAATCACAAAGGTAAATTTAAAATAAATTAGATTTAGATTATAATCCTGATTTAGTTAACTCTAAGTCGGGATTTTTTATGGTATAATATAACATATAAATGTAATGGAGTTAACGTAAGATATATAGCATATAAATTATAATATTTGAAGTAGGAGGAATTAGTGTGGATAAGAATTTAGAAATAATTATTAGAAAAAGAGTGGACAAGGTTATTGATGCTCTTGAAAAAAATAATATGGATGGATATTTTGTTAATGATGAGAAAGAAGCCATAGAAAAGATAAAAGACATATGTCACGAGGGAGAAACTGTTGCAGTAGGTGGTTCTATATCCCTTGCAGAAGTAGGAGTATTGGAGCTACTTAGAAATGGAAAGTACAATTTTTTAGATAGATATGAAGAAGGATTATCGCCAGAGCAAATAGAGGATGTTTTTAAAAAGAGTTTTTTTGCAGATACATTCTTTACAGGAAGCAATGCAATAACAGAAGAGGGCTTTCTCTATAATGTAGATGGAAAAGGAAATAGAGTAGCAGCTATGCTTTACGGACCTAAGAAGGTTGTAGTAGTTGTAGGAATAAATAAGATTGTCTCAAATTTAGAAGAAGCAGAAGCTAGAATGCAAAAGATAGCAGCCCCAGCAAACTGCGTGAGATTAAATAAAACTAATCCATGTACAGTGAAGGGAGAATGCATGAATTGTTCCTCTAAAACTAGAATATGTAATCTATATACAGTGATAAAGAGACAAATGACAAAAGGACGTATATCAGTAATTATTGTAAATAAACAACTAGGTTATTAAAAAATGAGGCCAATCATTATTAAAATGGAAAATAATGATTGGCTAAATTTATGAAAAAAATTTTTTATGCATAAATGCATAATTATTCGTGTCGAATTTAGTGGAAATTACATAAATATATGTGTAAAACAGCGTAAATTAGAGGGATATATAAAATTATAACTATAAATCAAAATAGAATAAAAATTAATTGTTATTAAATTCATAATTATACATAGACTAGGTACTTCAAGGTTTCACAGATTTATTATATAATTGAATAGTGGATAAATTATGATTTTTATAAGAGGGGGGTTCTTATGAAGAAGGTTAAAGATTATTTTATCATTACGATTGGAGCTATATTAGTAGCGGTCTCCCTTAATTTTCTAGTTATGCCCAATAATGTGGCAGCTGGAGGGGTAAATGGAATGGCTATGGTATTGAATCACTATTTCCCCAGTATACCAGTTGGAGCATTAATGGTAATTTTTAATGTAATTCTATTTCTTCTAGCATTTATATTGATTGGAACTAGTTTTGGAGCCAAGACAATTTACGCTAGTCTTTTACTTTCCGGATCTATATGGATACTTGAAAAAGTTTGTCCAGTGACTCATTCATTGACAGGTGATGTTCTTTTAGAACTTATATTTGGAATAATACTTCAAGCTATAGGTATGGCTACTATTTTTTATAGAAATGCCTCTACTGGTGGTACAGATATAATAGCTAAGATCCTGAACAAATACTTTCATATAAATTTAGGAAAAGGTGTATTATTGGCTGACTTAGTAGTAGTTACTGCAGCAGCATTAACTTTTGGATTTAAGGAAGGTTTGTATGCTTTATTTGTAATAATCTTAAATGGTTTTGCTATAGATAAGGTAATAGAAGGATTTAATGCATGTAAAGAGGTAAGAATAATTAGTAGTAAACAAGAAGAAATAAAATCATTTATTTTAAACGAATTAAGCAGAGGTGCAACTATATATTATGCCAAAGGAGCATTCAGTGAATCTCCGGTAGAAGTACTTTGGACAATAGTAGATACTAAAGAACTTATAAAAATAAAAAACTTTATAAGAGAAGTAGATCCGCAGGCCTTTGTAAGTGTTGCGGAAGTTTATGAAACTCTGGGAGAAGGTTTTGGAAATATGGTAGAATAATATATTTAGTTGCCTTCTGAGGAAGAATAATCTCAGGAGGGAATGTTATGAAAAAAATAAAGGACTTTTCAGTTATAATATTAGGAGTATTTTTAGTTGCTGCAGGGGTATACTTTTTTATGATACCAAACAATATAGCTGGTGGTGGAATCAACGGATTAGCTATAGTTATAAATAGCTATATACCATCATTGCCTATAGGAGCAATAATGTTCTGTATTGATGCAATATTATTTTTAGTAGCTTTTATAGTTATAGGACCTAGCTTTGGAGGAAAGACTATATTTTCAAGTTTGCTTTTATCAAGTACAATATTTGTTCTTGAAAAGCTGGTACCACTTAATGGACCATTAACAGATGATTTATTTATAGAAATAATTTTTGGTATATTTGCTCAAGCTTTAGGTATGGCTATTATTTTCAATAAGGATGCATCAACAGGAGGAACAGATATAATAGCAAAGATACTAAATAAATATTTTCACATAAACATGGGAAAAGGCGTGCTTATGGCAGATATGGTTGTAGTAATTATGGCTATGAATGCATTTGGACTTAAGAAGGGACTATATGCATTATTTACAGTGGTAGTTACAGGGCTTGCTATAGACAGAGCTATAGAGGGCTTTAACTCAGTTAAGGAAATAAAGATAATAAGCAAAGAAATAAGAAAGATAGAAAGCTTTATTTTAAATGAACTAGGTAGGGGATGTACTATATACCATGCCACAGGCTCATATAGCAAGAATGATACAGAGGTATTATGGGCTCTTTTAGACAATAGAGAATTTGTAAAAGTAAAGAATTTTATAAAAGAGATTGATCCTACAGCTTTCATAAGTGTAGCAGATGTATGCGAGGTTCTAGGAGAAGGATTTAAAGCAATCGGCTAAAAGCACGACTTTTAGTTAAGAGTGACCTAGATAAAAGTGAAAAGTTAAAAAGGTGAGAAGTTTAATGCTTCTCACCTTTTTTGAATATAAAAAGCCGACACATTAGGTGTCGGCAACTATTCACTGCTTTCTTAGAAAGCTGGAACTACGCTTCCCTTGTACTTTTCTTCGATGAAATTTTTAACATCTTCTGAAGTTAAAGCTTTTGTTAGAGCTTTGATCTTTTCAGAGTCTTTGTTATCTTGTCTTACAGCTAGTATATTAACATAAGGAGAGTCACTTTCTTCTATGAATAAGGCATCTTTAGTTGGTACTAAATTTGCAGCTAATGCATAGTTAGTATTTATCACAGCACCTTGAACATCCACAAGAATTCTAGGAAGCTGAGCTGCATCTACTTCCATTATTTTAAGATTTTTGGTGTTTTCAGTTATATCTTGTACTGTAACTAAATCTCCTTCTTTAACCTTTATAAGGCCATTCTTTTCAAGAAGTCTTAAAGCTCTTGCTTCGTTTGTTGCATCATTAGGAACTGCTATTGTAGATCCATCCTTTAAGTCCTTTATATCAGTTATATGCTTTGAATAGAAACCTAGAGGCTCTATGTGAACTTTAGCTGTGTAAGTTAAGTCATATTTCTTTTCTGAGTTTTGACCTTCTAAGAAAGGTATGTGTTGGAAGAAGTTTGCATCAAGTTCTTTGTTTGCTAGAGAAGGATTGATTAATTGGTAATCTTCAAACTCAACTATTTCTAGCTTGTAACCCTCTTTTTCTAATGCTGGAGCGATATGCTCTAAAATTTCCTTATGAGGAACAGGAGTTGCTCCTACCTTTATTGTTTTGTCATCCTTGTTTCCAGCGTCAGCTTTAGTTCCACAGCCTACTACTGAAAATGATAGGGCTGCTGCTAAAACTAGTGATAATATTTTTTTCATTTATTAGTCCCCCTTAAATTTATTTAGTTAATTTTTTGTATATTAAATTTCCAATAGTTTGGAAAATTTGCACCATGATTATCAATAATACTACTGTGTAAATCATTATATCTGTTTCGTATCTATAGTAACCATATTTCATAGCTACGTTTCCAAGACCACCACCACCTATGGTTCCAGCCATAGCTGAATATCCAACTATGCTGATTAATGTCAAGGTAATGCCTTGAACTATTGATGGTAATGCTTCTTTGAGCATTACTTTAAAAATTATTTGAGTATTACTTGCACCAAAAGATTTTGCGGCTTCAATAACACCGTTGTCCACTTCCATAAGAGAACTTTCAATAACTCTAGCAGCAAAAGGTGCTGCACCTATACTAAGAGGTACTATTGCTGCTGCCGTACCGATGCTTGTACCAACAATTACCCTTGTAAAAGGTATTAAGCATATCATTAGTATTAAGAATGGGAAGGAACGAAGAATATTTATTACAAAATCAAGAACCCTATAAACAGTTCTTTGAGGTCTAAGTCCTTTTGGATTAGTAACAACAAGAATGATTGCTGGAATAAATCCTAAAAGAATTGAATAAAGCGTTGATTGAACAACCATGGAGAAGGTTTCAATTAATGCTGGTTGTAATATTTTTGAGTATATATCTAATAATGATTCCATGGATTAGCATACCTCCCACTTTACATTTTTTTCTTCTAAATATTTCAAAATTGCATCTCTATGACTTTCACATACATTTATAGTTAAGGTTCCAAGTACATTATCTTTAAACTTTTCTAGCTTTCCACCCACTATAGATACGTCTATATCAAGAGTTCTTGCCATGGCTGTTATTACTGAAGTTTTACTTACATCCTTAGGGAAGAAAAGCTTTATATTAAGACCATCTAAAGTTACGTCCTCTTCATCACCTAAGAATTTCTTTAAGTCACCATTTGGTTTAAGGAATAAATCCTCAACCTTACCACAGTATAAGGATTCACCATGTTCTAGTAAAACTACATTATCACAAATTTCTTTTATGACCTCCATTTGATGAGTTACCATAACTATAGTGATTCCAAAGGTTTCATTTATTTTCTTTAGAAGAGCTAGAATGTCTTTTGTAGTCTTAGGATCTAAGGCTGATGTAGCTTCATCACAAAGAAGAATCTTTGGCTCTAGAGCAAGAGCTCTTGCTATAGCTACTCTTTGTTTTTGTCCACCACTTAATGAATTAGGTTTTACATGTTTCTTATCAGCAAGTCCAACTACTTCTAAAAGGTAATTTACTCTTTCGTTTATCTTGTCTTTTGGATATTTCCAAGTTTCAAGAGGAAGCGCTACATTATCAAAAACCGTTTTTCTCTCTAAAAGATTAAAATTCTGAAATATCATACCCAGTTCTTTACGAAGATTTCTTATCTCTTTAGAATTAAGATATTTTATATTCTTTTGCATAACATTAACCGTACCACTTTCAAAGGTTTCTAAACCATTTATGCACCTTAAAAGTGTGGATTTTCCGGCACCACTATGTCCGATTATTCCTAGAATAGAGCCTTCTTCTATAGAAAATGTTATATCTTTTAATACATCAACGTGGCCAAAACTTTTATAAAGATTAATTATATCTATCAATAAAAACACCTCTTTCAAAAATTAAAAAAGCACCAGAGAATAAACTCTGGTGCAAAACACTCTTGTTCACTCTCTTATCTTTCAGTTTAACTGCAGGATTTAGCACCATAGCATAAAATGCTGGTTGCCGGGTTTCGTAGGGCCAGTCCCTCCACCGCTCGTGATAAGAATTAAAAAACGTATTTAATTTTATGTGTTTTATTATAAAGGCATTAAAATGTTCTGTCAATATAAAATTTGATAATAAATTCAAATATTTATTATCTATTTAATATTAAGAATAAATGCTTTCGGGAGAAAATCTTGGAAAATAAGACATAAGTGAAAAATTAAAGCATATAAAAAAATAAATATTCCTAATATATTGACTTATTTGAGTAATAAGAGTATAATTTGATAAAATTGAAGCTATGAAGAGGAAGAGTAAGTGAATTACTATTTCACAGAGAGAGAAGTCCACTGGATGAAAGACTTCTTAGATAAGTGATACTGAAAACCACCTCTGAGCAGAGTACTGAAACGAAGTAAGTATCTCCGTATGACCTGCGTTAAAGGTTTCAAGTGATAGCATGTTTATGTCGTACTATAATTTGGGTGGAACCGCGATTACAACTCGTCCCATTGTAGGGATGAGTTTTTTTGTTATCTAAAAATAGTTATATTTAAGGGAGGTAAAGATATGATAAACATTACTTTAAAAGATGGAAGCAAACTTCAAGTAGAGAACGGAAGTACAGCATATGATGTTGCAGCAAAAATAAGCCAAGGATTAGCAAAGAAAGCTTTAGGTGCTAAAGTAGACGGGCAAAGTGTAGACTTAATGAAAAAATTAGACAAAGACTGTGAGCTTGAAATATTGACATTTGATGATGCGGATGGAAGATGGGATTTAAGACATACAGCATCTCATATATTAGCTCAAGCTGTAAAGAAACTATATCCTAGTGCAAAACTTGCTATAGGACCAGCCATAGACAATGGATTTTATTATGATTTTGATTTAGAAAACCCATTTACCCCAGAGGATTTAGGGAAGATAGAAAAAGAGATGGAGAGTATCGTAAAGGAAAAAATAGCCATAGAAAGATTCGAACTTCCAAGGGAAGAGGCTATAAAATTCATGCAGGAAAAAGATGAACCTTACAAAGTTGAGCTTATAGAAGATCTTCCAGGGGGTGAAGTCATATCTTTCTATAGACAAGGGGATTTCGTAGATTTATGTGCAGGACCTCATGTTCCAAATACTTCTTACGTTAAGGCATTTAAGCTTACTTCTATAGCAGGAGCTTACTGGAGAGGAAATTCAGACAACAAGATGCTTCAAAGAATTTATGGAACAGCATTTCCTAAGAAAAAAGATTTGGATGAATATATAGAAAGATTAGAAGAGGCCAAGAAGAGAGACCACAGAAAGATAGGTAAGGAGCTAAAGCTATTTACTGTTATGGAAGAAGGTCCAGGATTCCCATTCTTCCTTCCAAAAGGAATGATATTAAAAAATAAGATAATAGAATATTGGAGAGAGCTTCACAAAAAGTATAATTACGTTGAGATTGAAACTCCAATAATACTAAATCAAAGCTTATGGGAAACTTCAGGACACTGGGATCACTATAGAGATAATATGTACACTTTAAAGATAGATGATGAAAATTATGCTATAAAGCCAATGAACTGTCCTGGCGGAATGCTTGTTTATAAGTCAGAAACTCACTCTTATAAGGAGCTTCCAATGAGAGTTGCAGAGATGGGAAGAGTTCATAGACATGAGCTTTCAGGAGCACTTCATGGACTTATGAGAGTTAGAGCTTTTACTCAAGATGATGCTCATATATTTA
>JALEZF010000078.1 GCA_022773025.1 Clostridium sp.
TGCTATTGTTGTAAGTGAACTTCCTGTTATAGATGCAAATGTTTTTTCAATGGCACCAGCCATAGCTTCTGTTCTATCTTCAGTTAACTCTCTCTCCTCATCATACCTGTGAAGAAGGAATATGGAATAGTCCATAGTAACTCCTAATTGGAGTACAGCTGCTAGTGCTTTCGTCACATATGATATTTGTCCTAAAAATAAGTTCGTTCCAAAATTATATATTATTGCAATTCCTATACTTGCAAGGAAAATCACCGGCGTTACATATGATGTCATAGTCAAAGATAAAACAAGCACTGATAATGCTACCGCTAGTAAAACATAAAATGGTGTTTCTTTATCTGCTAAATCTTTTGTATCTTTTACGATTCCTGCTGTTCCTCCTAGAAAGATTTCTTTATCTGTTAAATTTCTTATTTCCTCTATGGCCTCTTGTGTTTCTTCTGCTGATGAACCTTCAGACATAGTTATAAGTATCATTGTTGAATTTTCACCACTATAAAATAGATCCTTCACCTCTTTTGGGTATATATCTTGTGGTACAGTTATATCCGCAAGGTCATCTATCCATATAGCCTTTTCAACACTTGGTACCTTCGTTATCTTATTTTTTAAATCAACCACATCTTTGCTATCCATGTTTTCCACTATAAGCATTGATATAGTCCCTGAATTAAAGTTATCCTTTAATATCTCTTGTGCTTTCATGGTATCTAATTCTTCTGGCAGATAGCTTAATAAGTCATAATTTATCTTAGTTTTTAATGCTCCAATTGCACTTGGAATTAAAAGCACTATAGCAATCACCAAAATAAATTTTCTGCTTTCTGCTATCTTCTTACACAACTTTTGCATAATACCTCCCCTTTTCTTAAATGTCTACCTTTTTATTTTTATACTCAGTAGTCAGTTTTATCTTCTATATAGATATTATGACTTTTGTACTGACTAGTCAATATATCTATAACTTTTTTACTTTTTGTACATATTGCTAAATTGATCTTAATTTCATTAAATTGTTTTATATGCTCACCTCCTATGCACTTCCCCCGTTTGTAAACGATTTTTGATTATTTCAAAATGTTTTTTTTGAATAAAAAAAGGATATTAAAACTCATTTCATTTTAATATCCTAAAAATATTTATTATTAATCAGATTTTGATTGTTCTTATTTTGTTAACATTTAGTCTTAATATTAATTGCTTCTAGCCTCTTTCATAGCTGCCTCACCTTTTTCTTGAGCTGATTTTAAGGCATCATCTACAGACTTCTGTCCTTTAAATACTTGCTCAAGTTCACTTCCTAAAGTATCAAGGGCTGGTATAACACCTATGTTTCTAGCTCCTTGCCATCCCTTATCTAAAGTCTCTAGTGGAACTTTCTTTACTGGATTTGTACTTAAGAACTTCTTGTAGCTTTCTGATTCAAAAGCTGACTTTCTAACAGGAATATATCCTGTGTTTTCAGAGAAATAAGCTGTGTTTTCAGTATCTGTTAAATACTTAATATATAACCAGCTTGCAAGTTTTTCTTCATCACTGCCACCATTAAATACAGCTACATTAGTTCCATAATATAATTGAACTTCTTCTTTATATGTTGGAAGTGGTGCTGCAAACCACTTTGCTTTCATTCCTTTTTGAATGTAAGGAATTGCTGAAGTTGAGCATATTGCCATGGCTGCTTTTTCTTGATTGAAAGTTGTATTCGCATTCTTATCTTCTCCTGCAAGTCTTGCAGTTTTATCACCTATCATTGATGATATAAAATCAACTGCTGCTTTAGTTTCAGGAGTATCAAAGTTTATTTTATCTGCTTTTTCATTTATAACTTCACCACCAGCTTGTTTAACCCATATTCCGATATCAGTAGATATGTTATTTTCTAAAGCTAAACCATATACTTCTGGGGTTCCATCATTATTATTATCTACAGTAAGTTTTTTAGCTGCTTCTTTTAATTCATCCCAAGTCTTAGGAACTTCAACATTCTTTGCTTTTAGCATATCTTCGTTATAATATAAAACCATTTGGCTCTTGTTTAATGGAAATGCATATTGTTTTCCATCCCAAGCTCCATCTTTCAAAAACATCTCTGGCACATCCTTAATACTCTCATCAGTAAGTCCAACCTCTTTATTTGTCATATATGGATTTAGATCTTCTACTAATCCTTTTTCAACATACCATGACAATCTATTAGAGTATATTTGAGTCATATTAGGAAGTGTATTTGACTTTGCTGCTCCCATAAGCTTGTCAAATAAATCTCTATAAGAACCTTGATATACTAGATTTACTTTTATGTTTTCATTATTTTTCTCGAAGTCCTCAGTAAGTTTCTTTAGCGCCGCTTCATTAGCACCATTCATAGCGTGCCAGAAAGAAATTTCTACAGGCTTTTCAATCTTAGTTGCTATTCCCTTTCCTTCATCCTTTTCTGTGGCCTTATCCTTTCCGCAAGCAGCAAGGCTTACTGTCATTGCAGCAAGAAGCACCATTGATATTAATCTTTTTTTCATCTTGTCATTCCTCCATTTATTAACCTTTTATTCCGCTTCCCTTGACTCCATCAAAAACATACTTCTTAAGTAAAAGAAAAACCACTATCATTGGTAGTATTATCATGGCTGATAGTGCCATAAGTAGATGATAGTCCGCCCCTACTTCCGTTGTAAATTTACTTAAAGCCGTAGGAAGAGTTCTCATTTCATCAGAATTCGTCATGACCATAGGCCACATAAATGAATTCCAACTATTTATTATTTTTAAAATGGCTACAGTTATTATAGCTGGTTTAGCCATTGGTACAGCTATATTAGTTAAAAACTTAAAATCTGAACATCCATCAACTTTGCTACAGTAATATAATTCCTTTGGAATGCCTATAAAGTGCTGTCTTAAAAAAAATATAGCAAAGACGCTTGTACACCATGGAAATATAAGTGCTTTATAAGTATCAATCCATCCAAGCTTACTTAATATCACAAAATTAGGTATTACTAAAACCTCACCTGGTACCATCATAGTTCCCATAAGCACAGCAAATAGAATACCTTTCCCTTTAAATTCTAGTTTTGCAAAAGCAAAAGATGCTAATATACATGTTATAAGTTCTCCAATGGTTATCCAGGTTGTAACAAACACACTATTGAAAAAATATCTAGGTAAGTTTCCATAGCTTAGAACTTCCTTGAAATTTTCCATAGAAAATTCTTCAGGTAAAAATGTTGGAGGTATCTTCAACATTTCCTCTGGGGTTTTCATAGAGGATAGAACCATCCATATGAATGGGAAAATTATAAGTACTGCTCCTAGGCTAAGAAAAATATAGGCATAAAAGCTTTTCTTTCTACTCATAATAATCAAACCTCCTTCCAATTCTAAATTGGATAATAGAAAATATAGCGATTATCACAAATAAAATAAATGCCGCTGCAGAAGCTGAAGCAAACTGCCACTTCATATAAAATTTATCAAATACATAATAAACTATGGTGAGAGCACTTTTAAGAGGCCCTGGCTGTTTATCATACAACACAAAAATTTCATCAAATATTTTTATACTGCTTATGGTAGAGGTGATAACTAAAAAAAACAGTGTAGGTGTAAGCATTGGAATCGTTATCTTTCTAAATATCATAAACTTACCTGCTCCATCTATCCTAGCCGCATTATAGTATCTCTCATCTATATTTTGAAGTCCTGCAAGTATTATAAGTGTTTTGTAACCAAGACCCTTCCATATATTTAGAAAAACCAGCATTGGCATTGTCCATTTTTCATCTAACAAAAACCCCTGACTTTCATATCCCAAAAAGTTTATTATTACATTCAAAACTCCATATTCACTGTGAAATATCCATCGCCAAACTACAGATATAGCAACAGACGCTGTTACAAATGGTATGAAATAGACACTAGTGAAAAATCCTTTTAATCTTTTTATCTTATTTATATTAACAGCTACTATAAGCGCTAATATAATTGATAAGGGCACTGATAAAATAACATAAGTAAATGTGTTCTTTATGGCAATATAAAAATTTTCATCTTGCAGCACATTAATGAAATTATCTATCCCTACTTCATAAACTTCATCTGTAACATAATTAAATTTTGTATAAAATCCCATAGCAAAAACCTTAAATAAGGGAATTATCTGAAAAACCATTATTATAAGCATACTTGGAACTAGATATAAGTAATTTTTATACCATTTATTCTTCATCCTCATAAGCCCCATCTCCCACAAGTCTATTATTTTTATATATGTAGAAAACTTTATTTTAAATTTTATTTCTTCATTTTTCATGATTTATTATTAATATAAATTTTACATTCATCAATCTATAACTTACCATCTTATTCTTCTTTTATCAAATAGTCCTTTGTAATAGATAGTTTCCCAGTTATAGAAATATCAAATACAACTCTCTAACTATTTTTTTAATGCTATACTTTTTTAGAGTATTATTCTTTACTTTTATATAAATTTTAAAGGGGGACCTTCTTATGTATAGAGGCAAAAAACTAATGATTATATGTCATTGCATAATAAATCAAAATTCTGTTGTGAAACCATTAGCTAGGTCAAGTGGAGCCTTTCCTTTAGCCGCCCACTTTATAAATGATGGCATAGGCCTCATTCAGCTTCCTTGTCCTGAATTTAAATTTTTAGGACTAGAGAGACCATCCATGACAAAAAATGATTATGATTGTCCTGAGTACAGAATGTTGTGCAGAGAGTTATTCATGCCTTTTCTTAAGGACATAAATTCCTATCTCAAAAGTGGCTATAATATAGTTGGAATTTTGGGCATAAAACATAGCCCAACATGCAGTATCCGTGGAAGACAAGGAATTTTCATGGAAGAAATTATGACTATTTTAAAAAATAATGACATAAGCATAAAATCCTATGATATACCTGAAAACTATAACGAAAATAGTGATAGTTTTAAACTTTATGAGGAAATAAGATCAGTATTCCAGTTCTGATATGAATTTTTTACTCTCTATAAAGGTGCTTTTTAGTACTTTTGTAGAGATTTTTTTATCCAATATATAAGTTAAAAATCTTATTATGCAAAAAGAACTGATAATTTGTGATAAAATATATTTATAAACGACATTAAATACGAAAAGAGGTTCTTAATTTATGAAAATTCTTACACAAATAGGAATTGTATTAGGCATATGCTTTTTAGGGGAAATAATTGCATCAGTGCTTCCTTTTACTTTTCCTTCAAGCGTTATAAGTATGATAATTCTTTTTATTCTTCTTATAACTAAAATCATCAAAACCGATCATATAAAAGAAAAATCAGATTTTCTTTTGAAAAATATGGCCTTTTTCTTTATACCTGCAGGTGTAGGTATAATGTCTAACTTCGAATTTATAAAGGATAGCGTCTTTCAAATTCTGCTTATATGTATTGTAACTACTATACTTACATTTGCATCAACAGCATTTACGGTACAAGCAATTTTGAAATTTCAAAAAAAAAGAAGGAGGAGTCTATAATTATGGATGCAATCTTAAACTCTCCCCTATTTGGAATAGTTCTTTCAATCTTAGCTTTTGAAATAGGTCTTTACATAAATAAAAAGTTAAAATCACCTATTTTTAATCCGCTTTTAATAGCCATAGCACTTATAATATTATTTTTATCAGTTTTTCATATTCCTTTAGAAAGTTTTAATGTAGGTGGCAGCATGATTTCCATGTTTCTTGCTCCCGCTACAGCGGTATTAGCTATCTCTATATATAATCAATTTGATATCTTAAAGAAAAACTTTCTTCCTATAATGGCTGGGGCCTTTGTAGGTTCTTTAGTATCCATGGGAAGTGTATTTTTCCTTTCCAAGATGTTTGGTTTAGATTCAGTTCTTACCGCATCTTTGATACCAAAATCAGTAACTACTCCTATAGCAATAGAAATAGCTTCTCAGCTTAATGGTTTAGTTCCTGTAACCGTAGCTTCAGTTATAATAACAGGAATTCTAGGTTCAATCCTTGCCCCTGTTCTTATAAAAATCTTTAAAGTAAAAGATCCAATGGCAGCCGGTCTTGCAATCGGTACATGTAGCCATGCTGTTGGAACATCAAAAGCCATAGAGCTTGGTGAAGTTGAAGGTTCCATGAGTGGAGTTGCCATATGTATAGCTGGGATAATGACTGTTATAATCTCTTTATTCCTATAACTAAAAAAAGCTGTGTACTAAAAGATTTATAAATGTCTTTTAGCGCACAGCTTTTTTATACTATTCAAAATACTTTTCTACTATCTCTTCTGCCAAATTTCTATATAAATTCGATAAATTTATAAGAGACAAAATATGAAGTATAAGCTCCTCCTTTCCTTCTTTTAAATTTTCCACTTGATTTTTTTCATTCCCTAAGAATATCTCTAAATTATCCTTAGATTTCTCTAAGTACCTAGAATATAATTCTATAAGTTCTTTTTCATCATTGTTTTCTATTAATGTACTTAGCACATTTTTTATAGAACTAATAGGAATGCCCTGTTTTAAATTGTATATAAGTATTAATAATATTATGTGATTCATGGAATACTTCTTATTGTGTATTGGAGGAAGCAGCTTATCTTTTGCATAGTTATTTATCATAGTCTTTGTTAAGGGTTTATTTTTGTCACTTTCTCCTTCACCATTTAAAATATTATCAAATAGCGTTATGACTTGGTCCATGTACAAATCCAGCTTTGGTATATCTTGAATTTCTATGGTTTTATCCTTCTTCATATCATCTAATATATTGAGAAGTTCCTTATTCACTCTATTCTCCTCCTTGTAATCTAGTTTTCTAAGCTACATACACTTGTATCTATATATTATATTAATAAAGATTATAAAGAAAGTCAAAATTCTTCATTTTTTAGTATTGCTTATTTCTAGTTTACGTTGTATTATATCAATATAAGGTCACATAGTTTTCAAAACTATGTATTGTAATTAAGGAGTTGATTTAATGAAAAACACATATAGAGAGCCTGTAAATGGCTTTACTCATTTATTTGGAGCATTGATTTCAGCAATTGGACTTATATTTATGCTCATTAAAGTATTTTCTGATGGAGGAAACTCTGCTGCTTTAAGCGGCGCTTTAGTATTTGGTGTCAGTCTTATATGTCTTTACACTGCCTCTTCTGTTTATCATTTAGTCAATGGTACAGACAAGGTTTTAGCTTTTTTAAGAAAGCTTGACCACTCAATGATTTTTGTTTTAATTGCCGGAACATATACGCCTATATGTCTTATATGTCTTGATGGCACTTTACGTATAGTACTTCTTTCTGTTATATGGACTCTTGCTTTAGCTGGTATAGTATTTAAAATGTTTTGGTTTAATGCCCCAAGGTGGATTTCTACGGTAGCTTATATAGGCATGGGATGGATTGCTCTATTTATCTTTTCCCCATTATCAAAAGCACTCCCTATGATGGCATTCTTTTGGCTTATACTTGGCGGTGTACTTTACACCATAGGTGGAGTTATGTATGGATTAAAGAAACCTAATATATCTGATAAATTTGGTTTTCATGAATTATTCCATGTGTTCATACTACTTGGAAGCTTAAGTCACTTTATATTGATTTTTAATTATATATTGTAAAATACAAAGCCAAAGATATTATTTTAAAATACCTTTGGCTTTGTTAATTTTCCCAAAATTTTAAATATAAAAAAACACTGTTTTTTAATATATAATATATATATTAATAATGCGATTTATAAATACAAATGAAAGAAATGGGGACAGTTCTATGATAAAATTAATAGCTAGTGATATGGATGGTACTCTTCTTGATGGAGATGGAAAATTAAACGAAGAATTTTTTCATGTATTTAAAAAGCTTAGAAAAAAAAATGTGGTTTTTGCTGCTGCTAGCGGAAGGCAATACTTCAATCTTGCTGAAAATTTTAAGCCAGTAAAAGATGATATGCTATTCATCTGCGAAAATGGTACCTATGTACTTCATAAGGATAAAGAACTTTACTCTAATGTTTTAGATAAAAGTTATGTTCATGGCCTTATAGAACACGGACGAACTATTGAGGGCTGCGAGCTTGTACTTTGCGGTAAAAAATCTGCATATATCGAGAAAAGTTACGAAAAATTTATAACAGAAGTTGAAAAATATTATTTTAAATATACTATTGTAGATGACCTTAAAACTGTTGATGATGATATTTTAAAAGTTACTCTATGTGACTTTCTAGGTTCTAAAGAGAACAGTAATAATATAATCTATCCAAAATGGGGATCTACACTTCATGTAGCAGTGTCTGGTCAAATTTGGCTTGATATAACTAATAAAGGTGCAAACAAGGGTGTTGCCTTAGAGCACGTTCAAGGCAAGCTTAATGTTTCTTATGATGAAACCATGGTATTTGGAGATTATTATAACGACCTAGAAATGCTAAAAAAGGCTCATTACAGCTTTGCTATGAAAAACGCTCCTGATGAAGTGAAAGCTGTATCTAACTTTGTTGCTAAAAGCAATTTAGATAATGGTGTTTTAGAAGAAATAAAAGATAGGATACTTTAACTCATAAAATACAGCAAATTTTACTTTGCTGTATTTTCTTTTGTTTCCACTTAATGCTATAATATTATTTGTAACTATGACAATTTAATTTTTGGGGGCGATGTTATGCTATATAGAAATTATGGTAAGACTAATGAAAAAGTATCATTATTAGGTTTTGGCCTTATGAGACTTCCTTTACTAGACGGAAAAATAGATAGGAAAAAGTCTAGTGAGCTTTTAGATTATGCTATATCAAGAGGAGTAAATTATTTAGACACTGCTTATCCATATCACAGCGGAGAGTCAGAGGAATTTTTAGGAGAATATCTGAAATCTCATAACATCCGTGACAAGGTGTTTATTGCGACTAAGCTTCCAAGCTTTCTTATAAAGACTAAAGAAGATATGGAAAAATACTTTAATGAACAGATGGAAAAGCTTCAACTTGACTACGTAGACTTTTATTTAGTCCATGCTTTAAACAAGGAGTATTTCGAAAATGTAAAAGCCCTTGGAGTATTTGAATTCCTTGATTCTTTAAAGGCTCAAGGCAAAATAAAACATGTAGGTTTTTCCTTCCATGATAAGCTTGAAGTTTTCAAGGAAATAGTTGACTCTTATCCATGGGAATTTTGTCAAATACAATATAATATTTTAGATACAAACTATCAAGCTGGTGAAGAAGGCTTAAAATACGCCACTGACAGAGGTCTTGGACTTGCTGTAATGGAACCATTAAGAGGTGGAAAGCTTGCTTCAAATGTTCCAAAAGATATAAAGGACCTTTGGGATAGCGCAGATATTAAGAGAACACCTGCTCAATGGGCCTTTAAATATCTTTGGAATAATGAAAGAGTTAATGTAGTTCTAAGCGGTATGAATGACTTTGAACAGATAAAAGATAATATAGATACAGCAGAAACTACTGAAGCAAACTCTTTATCTAAAGCCGAAACAGAGCTTATTGAAAAAGTTAAAGAAAAATATATTTCAAAAATAAAGGTTAATTGCACCGCTTGTAGATATTGTATGCCATGTCCAGTAGGAGTAAACATACCTAAGGCTTTTGATTATTTAAATAACGCCTCTTTATTTGATGATTTGTCCACCTACAAGGACAACTATATAAAATCACTTAAAGATAATGAAAGCCCTACAAATTGTATCAAATGTGGAAAATGCGAAAATATTTGTCCACAGCATATAGAAATAAGAAAAGCTTTAGAAGAAACTGTTTCAGTTTTTGGTTTATAAAAAAAACGGGGTGAATTTCACCCCATTTTTTTATATACTTTTTTAAGCTATAAAGCTTAACCATGTTTTAGGTCCAACTATTCCATCTTGGTAAAGACCTTTTTTACCTTGCCATATCTTCACGTATTTTTCTGTGTTAGGTCCAAAGATACCATCTACTGATATATTTAAAAATCGCTGTACATATATTGTAGCTTCTCGCTGTACATAAGGTATTTCTAACAAAGGCAATCTTTGAACAGCATATATAGTCTTAGCCCCTTTAATTCCATCCACTGATAGAGGAGCCCCATATTGATCCCTTATGCCTAAGGCATTGCATAACATTTGAATAGCTCGTACATTGTCATCTGAACCTTGAGATGTGTTATTTGTTGAGTTTCCTGATGATCCTTGTACCACAATATTTCCAACGATTCCTTTTGCTATAGCTTCAGCAAAGTTATCAGCATTATATTTTTTCATATCAGTATAACTATCTATAAAGCAACATTCTATAAGCATTGATTTCATATTTGTATTTCTTATAACATACAAGCCTGACCCATCCTTGATACCTCGATTGTTATATCCTAAAGCTGTTATATTAGCTAGTACATTTTTAGCTTCTGTAAATTCTTTTGATCCATAAGTGTACACTTCAGTTCCATATGCATTCCCATTAAAGGCATTTAGATGAATTGAAATGTATATATCTCCACCTGTATTATTAGCTTTATTAACTCTATAAGAAAGGCTTTGTCCTAATGTACTTGCATTATCGATAGATACTACAACTACACTATGACCAGATTTTTCTAATATAGATTTTAATTTATATCCTATTTCTCGAGTACAGTCTTGCTCTTTTCTTCCGAATCCTATAGCCCCAGTATCTGCTCCACTCAAGGTATGGCCCATATCCAACAAGATTCTCATATATTTGTTTACCTCCTTTTCATCTTTTAAAGTTTACTATTATATTGTGTGCGGCTATTTCTATAAATGTTACTACAAGGATAATAACTTTTTCCAAGTTCCTATTCCTACAATTCCATCTCCAACTAGATTACTATCTCTTTGAAATTTTACAACTACTTGCCTTGTACCATAACCAAAAATACCATCTGCCCCATAAAGCAATGTATAGCCAAGTGTTGCAAGATGTTGCTGCATAATTTTTGTAATCTCCCCTGTATCACCTATTCTGAGCATAGGACATGCATTTAATGTGTTCTCATCAGCTATATCTCTCCTAAGATTATCTTTCTTTCCCATTACACATTCCTTTTGAAGTTCTTCTATCCACCCTTTCTTGCTTTTCTTCCCTACAATTCCTCTAACTATTTCTTCTGCAAAAGTTTCTGCATCGTATAATTCCATATCACTTTCATTGTCTATAAAACAACATTATATAACCATTGCTTTCATTAGCCCATATCTCTAGTGCACCCTTGTTCTTTTCTTCCGCATCCCTCTGCACCTAGGTCAGCTCCTGTCAAAGTATGTCCCATATCCAGTAAGATTTTCATTTTAAACCTCCTTTTCAATGTCTGTACATATTACATAGTGTGCAAATTGCTAATAACCGTACCTTTAAAATTTTGAATTTTTCTAGTAACAAATTTAGATTTAAATCTACACCTACTAAGCTCTAACTAAAATAAAAAACTTTTATTTTGTTGTACAAAATTTTTATAATATGTTTATAATTTAGAAGGAGATTAATAATGTATGCTTACACATCTTTCCTTCTTTTTAAGACACCTAAGATACTCCCATTTTCCGTATATACAAACTATCTTGTACCACTAAAATCCATATCCCTCATGGTTCCTTGGCATAATGCGATTTATTCTTCCTAACCGAATCTTGTTCTAAGTATTCTATTATAAGATTTATAATAACAATATAATTTTCTCCAATCCTTATTATGATTAACTAAAATCATTGCTATATTATATAGAATTTTTCTCCCAACTCTATTGTCTGCCTTTGTTATCCTACTTTATTTAACCATATTAACTGACATATCTGCTCTAATACTTAACCCAAAATAAGCTTGCAATGCTCTTGCAGAAGGAAAATTTTCAATTATATAGGATTTAGAATCATTTTTTCCCTTTTGAGAATATTTAGCTTCTCTCTTCAGCTTTACAACTCTGTTTTTAACCATAACAACTTCATAATCCCTTTTTGTAAAGAATTCATAAAAATTTATCCAATAATGCCCTGTAGACTCAATACCTATCAAAATTTCTTCTAAAGAACTTGATAATAAATATGAGAAATACTTAAAGATAACTATAAGCTTATAACAGAGTTAAGAAATGTTAAATCTAGCTTAGTTGCTATAATGGATCAGTATGATAAGATGAAAAATAATAATATAAAACTTTTAGTGCACTGCCCCCTGTCTACTTGACAGGGGGCACCTTTACTTTCTATATATTCTTTAATTTATTTCTAAATTTTTTTATTTCCTCATACTCTTCAACTGAATTTTCATAACATATTATATATTTTTATATTGTCTCTTTAATTCATTTATCAACTACAATTTTGGTATTCTTTTCTTAAATATTCGTCATAATCTTAAATTCGTACTTCACTACTATTTTTCTAAATTTATATTAACTTATTTATTCTCTCTTTGAAAATTATAAAATTTAGTTTTAAATATCTTATAGCTAGTTTTTTACTTAAGCATTAATTACTTATACTTACTAATGGGTAATCATATTATCTTGTACATCCATTAATGCCTCTCCAAATCTTTGAAAGTGAACAATTTCCCTTTCTCTCAAAAATTTAAGAATTTCCTTTATATCATTATCATCTGTTAGGTTTATTAACCATTCATAGGTTGCTCTAGCTTTTTGTTCTGCAGCCATATTTTCATGAAGGTCTGCTATTACATCTCCCTTAGCCTGAATATAGGTAGCAGTCCAAGGATTTCCTTGTGAATCCGAATAATATAGTGCTCTCCCATGATCTGTATAGTGTCCACCTAAATTAGCTTCTTTTAACTCTTCTAGAGATGCATTAGACATTAACTGATAAATCATAGTTGCAATCATTTCAACATGAGCCATTTCTTCTGTACCTATATCTGTTAAAAGAGCTTTTGATTTTCCTGTTGGCATAGTATATCTTTGATTTAGATATCTAAGTGCTGCACTTAACTCTCCGTCTGGACCACCATACTGAGACATAAGAAATTTAGCCATATTTAAATCTTTAGATTTTAAATTTATCGGATATTCTAACGTTTTAACATAATACCACATAATTATAATTATCCTCCTTAATAATTTTCCCATGGCCATGGTTTAATTGTCCAACTTAACGAATCTTCTCTTGATGCATCACCAAAATTTCTTAATGGGCCAAATCTCTCTTCATACTTTTTTATAATTAAATCTAATTTTGCAGAGATTCTTTTATAATCACTCAAAGCTTCTCTACTATTAGGAAAATTATCAAGATATAAATTTAATTCTACAGCATAAAACTGATATTTTTTTATTTCGTCTAAAAGTTTTTCTTCACACATATACATACCTCCTAACTTTCCCTATTATGGCCAATATAAGGCCTATACAAATCTTTAAAAATAGTTCCAATTTTTAAAGCTATCATTGAATTTAGAAGATTTTCATATCTTTGTTTAAAAATAAAGTCTCTTGCATAATTATTATTTTCTCTTTTGTACATACAAAATTCACCCCTTCATATCTTATTAATTCATATTATGCATATAATCATCCTTATGATACAAATTATTCATATTATATCAGTTAATATATATAACTTAATTGTAAATTTATGTACTATTACCTATAAAAAAGCATTTCATATTCTACTCTGAATACGAAATGCTTTTATTTAATCTTATTATATATAATTTAACTAATTTTACCTTCTTGGATTTTCAAATGAAGGAGGTGTTGGATTCGGTGCTTCATGAGAAGGTCCTGGGTTTGATAAATTGAAATAAAGTTTAGAGTCTTCTGTAACTCCAAAATCTTTATTTGAGCCGCTCTTTTGAATCTTATTAAGCGCTTCCCTAAATAAAGCATTATGAGCTTCTTCCCTATTTAACAAAAAATCTATAGTTGCTCGTACTTCCTTGTCTTCAATTTGTCTATATAAATATTCATATACAACTTTTGCTCTTTGTTCAGATGCTATATTAGATAATAAATCCGCAACTAGGTCACCTGTTACTGTTACATAGTCTGCAGTCCATGGAGCTCCTGATGAATTAATTAATACTGGAGATAATCCGCATTGTACATGAGTTTGAATTTCTCCATTTTTAACATCAGTATTATTTACATCATGACCATTTAATAAATTTATTGTTTGTGCAACCATTTCCATATGACTTAATTCTTCTGCACCAATATCTAAAAATAAATCCTTTATTTCTGGATCTTTAATTCTAAAACTTTGGGAAATATATTGCATTGCTGCCTTTAATTCTCCATTCCCTCCACCTAATTGCTCTTGCATTAACACAGCATATTGAGGATTAGGTTTTTCTACTTTTACTTCATGCAATAACTGCTTCTTGTGTTCAAACATCTTCTTTCCTCCTTATCAATTAATATACTTTTAAATCTATTATTTCATACCATTATAATTAATATTCACAATATAGATATTAAATTTTTAATTCATGCATAATTTATATATTTATTTAAGATACTATGATTAGTATTAAAATTTACTTAGAAGATGATTATATGTCGAACTTAAATGAATTAGAGCTACAAAACTTACTTCATTTAATAGGAGCTCATTCCAATATTGAAAAGAAGCTAACTTTCTACTCTCAACAATGCACTAATTCTAACCTTAAACAAATGCTAGAAAAAGATGCTCAAGATGCTAAAAGAAGCAAAGACACTTTAATGGGATTTCTAAATTAGGAGGAATATATTATGAATGAAAAAGAAATGATTAATGATTACCTTGCTAAAATAAATTCTAGTATAGCTGCTTATGGTGGCATAATTGTTCAAACTGAAAATGAGCAACTTCGCCAAACAATAGTTTCTAAATGTTTAGAAATAGTAACCGAATATTCTTGCTCATTAAGAGTATATTTGTGAGGGGCTTTAGTTTCTTTTAAAACATATTCTCCAAGTCTGTGTAGTCCACTTGTTGCAGTCCCCCCAGCTCCAGTAACTAACTTCTCAACTACTTTACCTGAAGATTTTTCTTTTAATTCAAACTCTGCATCTACAAGCTTTTCTCCTGTTTCAATATCAGTTTTAGTTACCTTAACTTTTCCCTTTATTTTTTCATTCTCAACATTTTCTTTAGTTGTAGAATTGATTGGTAAAACTTCTATACGCTTTGTTTTAAAGTTGTTTATATAACCTGGTGCTGGTTCTATGTGAAATAATCTGTAACATAGTTTTCTCCATCAAATTTAGCTTCTAAATCTGTCTAGGAAAAATTAACACTTATATTTTGAGTATTCTATAAGCAACATCATCTAATAGCTCACCTTCATCAAAATCTATGCTTGGAGATGAGTTTTTCATAGAATTCATACAATAAACTACATTTCCATATTCATCATATTTAATTTGAGTTCCTTTCCCTAGTTCTGCATCTTCAGGATGCCAAGTAATCTCATAGCCTGCGTATTCTCCACTGTCAATAACAAGCGCTTGTGCCATACTAGGTGGTATTAATGTAATTGAAACAGCAAGGCAAGCTATAGCTGCAATTATTTGTTTACTTTTCTCAAAAAATTTTCTCACTTCTTTTCCTCCCTAATTTAAAATTATAAATTTTCAATAAAAAAATAATCATTTTGACTATCTTTATCAAACAATCTATTTATTCATTACATGGATTCTTCCTCTATAAAAAAGCCAGATATAAGTCTGGCTTTTTTATATTGAACGCAAAAAACACCAGGTATAAACCTGGTGTTTTTGATACGACTAAATCTATAAGCCGAGTTCTGTATTAAATGATCATCTATCTAGGCCTATTGTTACCAATAGGCTCAAGCGACGCACCCGATGACGGGACGGGCAGCCCCATATGCCATCCTATTCGGTCTTGCTCCAAGTGGGGTTTACATAGCCGCAAAGTCGCCAGTGCGCTGGTGAGCTCTTACCTCGCCTTTCCATCCTTGCCAGGCAGCCGTAACTGCTCTCATTTTAATAAATTAAAAATCTGGCGGTATATCTCTGTTGCACTTTCCTTCAAGTCACCTTGACTGGGAGTTACCCAGCACCCTGCCCTATGGAGCTCGGACTTTCCTCTCCTAAGTAAACTTAGCAGCGATCATCTGACTTACTCGCAGAATTTATAATAACATATAATCGAATCATTTGCAAATTATTTTAGATTTTTTAATTCTATATAATTGTTTTGTGCTTGTTCTAAGCTACTTTACAATTAATATACGGAATATGGCTCTCTAGACTTCTCTGAAATATATATTTTCAAATCTGAATCCATTTCTTTTAGATTTTTTTCTATGCCTTCAAAGAATTTTTTGAATAAAGGCCATTCACAGCTGAAATGAGTTATGTCTATTATTGACATCCCCATTTCCTTATAGTCACTCACATAATGATAAGAGGTATCCCCTGTTATTATAAGGTCTGCTCCTAATTTCTTAGCTTCTTCAAAGTAGTCTTGTCCACTTCCATTTATAATTGCAATCTTTGAAACCGTACTGTACATATCTCCAGCAACTCTTAGAAATGGAGTTTGAAGTTTCATCCTTATATTTCTACAGACTTCCTTTAATGTGATTTTATCTTGTAATTCTACTATTCTTCCTATGCCACATCCCTCATAGCCATTCTTGCCCTCTATAATAGCACTATCTTCATAGCCAAGGATATTTACTATTATATCATTTAGGCCTCCTTCTACGGAGTCTAAGTTAGTGTGAGCGCTGTACACGTTTATATTGTTCCTTATAAGTTCTATTATCTTCTTTCCTTGAAGTGTATCTGTAGTTATAGTTTCTGGCTTTCTAAACAAAAGAGGATGATGGGAAAATATTAAATTTACTCCCTTTTCTTTTGCTTCCTCTATGACTTCCAATGTTACATCTAATGCCACCAAAATTCCCTCTATAGAATCTTCCTTATTTCCTATAGCTAATCCAATATTATCATAACTTTCTTTAAGCTCTATTGGAGCTATTTCTTCTATATATTCTGCAAATTTCTTAACCTTTATAGCCATGATGCCAACTCCTCTAATTCTTTGATTTTTGCTTCAACTTTTGCTTTTTTCTCTACTGCATTTTCAGTTACATCTTGAATTTTTGATAATATTTTTTTGTTATTTTCTATCTTTTCTCTGATGTAATCTTTCATAAGTCTATTCCCACTCTTCAATAAATATGGACTTACTTCATAATATATTTCCGATACAGGCTTAGGACTGTGGCCTTCAAACTTTACCTTTATGACCTCGTAGTAGATACCTTCATCAAAACAGAGATCCTCTTCTAATATGGTTATCCCCTGTTCATAGATGAATTTTCTTAGAACCTCTGGATTTTGACTTGGTTGAAGCACAGCAAAGTCTAGGCCTTTAAATAAATCATAACTTTGAAGAATTATATCTCTTATTAAATTTCCGCCCATACCAGCAATTATGGCCCCTTGAACTTCTCCCCTTTTTACAGTTGTAAGTCCTGGACCTAGTCTACATTCAACCTTTTCCTCTATATTGTATAGTGACACATTTTTCCTAGCTTTTTCAACAGGACCTCTATTTATATCAGAAGCAATAGCTTTATCACAAAAAGATTCCTTGGCTAGATATATAGGAATATACCCATGATCTGTCCCAACATCTACTACGGCATGACACTTGTCTACTAAATTACTTATCGTCTTTAATCTTATGCTTAATTCCATAACTTCTCCTTTTATCTTTATGAATTCACTTTACACAAACACAACTAATATCTTTAGCTGCATGAATAAAAATACCAAAGCTAATATAAGTGATATATAAATATATTTATAAGCTGACTCTTTATCGTATTTTGCACAAAATCTAGATGCATAATACATGCAAAATAACACTATCATATTAAACACACCATAGGTCATCTGTCTAAAGGCAAATATCTTCCCCGTTGTAAATGCAATGGCCTCAAAGTTTGCATTAAAGTTCACTGGCATCATTGGAGGAAGTTTGTTCATCAAATAAAATATAAATGGATTTATAGTCATAAATATTATACTTATTGCTGCTATAATAAATGGTATTATAAATTTTCTTTCTTTATACAAATGTACATTTTTATTTTTGACTACTTCAAAAGTCTTAAGCTCTATGCCATTTTTGATTAACATGTTTTCAAAATTGCTTATATTTTTAGGACTCACACCATAACTGTTACCCTTAGTTTTTATATATATCACCTTTTTACACGAAGGCGTGTACATATAGGTAATGCCTATATGTTCAATAAGACCTTTTCCAAAGGCAAATTTTGATGTACCTATCCCAGAAAGCTTAGTTCCTTCTATAGAACCATTTTGCTTTCCATAGCCTAATATATCCTTCATAGGAATTTTAACTTTTCTAAAAGGCATAATAGTGCTTATCTCAATGGTAGAGTCATAAACCCTATATTCTAAAGTCAAATCTATCAAGAGATAGTAAAGACAATAAAGTGTAAAACATAATATGAAAACCCATATCAAATTTAAAATTATATAGGAATCTAAAAACTGCATCAAAAATATAGAAAATCCATCCCCTATTAATATACTTATTAATATATAAACCGCTCCTATTCCTTTTTCCGGTTTATATACTTCCATTAAAATCACCTCTAATCAATTAAATTCTTATCTTTATATTATACTATTATATATAAAGAAAAAAGCACCAAATAGGTGCTAATCTAAATAATCTTTTAATTTTTTACTTCTGCTTGGATGTCTAAGTTTTCTAAGAGCTTTAGCTTCTATCTGTCTGATTCTCTCTCTAGTTACATTAAACTCTTTTCCAACCTCTTCAAGAGTTCTAGCTCTTCCATCATCCAATCCAAATCTTAATCTTAATACCTTTTCTTCTCTTGGAGTTAAAGTATCAAGTACATTGATTAGCTGTTCTTTTAGCATAGTAAATGCTGCAGCTTCTGCTGGTGCTGGTGCCTCATCATCTGGTATAAAGTCACCAAGATGGCTATCTTCCTCTTCACCTATGGGAGTTTCCAAAGATACCGGTTCTTGAGCTATCTTCATTATTTCTCTTACCTTATCTACAGGCATTTCCATTATCTTTGCTACTTCTTCAGGTAATGGCTGTCTTCCAAGCTCTTGTAAAAGCTGTCTCTCTATTCTTATTAATTTGTTTATAGTTTCAACCATGTGAACAGGAATTCTTATTGTTCTTGCTTGGTCAGCAATAGCTCTTGTTATTGCCTGCCTTATCCACCATGTTGCATAAGTAGAAAATTTGTATCCTTTTCTATAATCAAACTTTTCAACTGCTTTTATAAGACCTAAGTTACCTTCTTGTATAAGGTCTAAGAAAAGCATACCTCTTCCAACGTACCTCTTTGCAATACTTACTACAAGTCTTAAATTGGCTTCTGCAAGCTTTTTCTTTGCCCATTGGTCTCCTTCCTCTATCCTTTGTGCAAGGTTAATTTCTTCCTCTGAGGATAAAAGTGGAACTTTACCTATCTCTTTTAAGTACATTCTTACTGGGTCATCTATTGCTATACCTTCTGGTATTGAGAGGTCTAATTCTCCCTCTGCTGGAGCTTCTTCCTGCAAATCTCCTATAACCTCTACACCCATAGATTCTAGAACTTCATAAATTTTCTCTATTTGTTCTGGTGCAAGCTCTATGTCATCAAGTTCATCCATTATCTCTTTATAAGTTAAGCTTCCTGATTTCTTTCCTTTATCCATAAGCTTCTTAACTATATTCATCTTGTCATTTTTATCCTTCATGTTCTTGCCTCCTTCCGTCATAAGCTTCTAATCCCCTTCCTAACTCTTTTTCTGAAGGTCCTTAAGTTTTGATGCATACTGTAATGCTTCTTCAAACTTCCCAGCTTCCTCAAGGTCCTTTATAAGTTTTATAAGATTTTTTTTATCATTTTGAGTTTTAAAATTACTTATCTCATTTATATAGTCGTCTATCAAAGACATGATTTGATCTTCTTCATAAATAATAGTAGTATCATTTATATTAACCCATTCTTTTATGAGATCAGTGCTAGTATTACATTTGTTTTCTATATATGATTCTCTTTCCTTTAAATCTTTTTTATCCTCACACTCTAATATAAGTTTAAATATAAACCTATGAGCATCCATTACAAAATCCGATTCATTGATGTTGGAACATATATAATCATAACAATTTGTGTCATTTTGAACTAAAAGTTTTAATAGATTGCGTTCTGCTTTTATATATGCTGGTTCTACATATAATTTTTGTCTAAATTCTTCAGTTGTATTCATATTTTCGTAGTTAGATGTAGCTTTTTGAATATTTTCGTTTAATAAATCATAAATAGCATTCTCTCCTATTCCACTTTCCTCTGAAATTTTCTTGATATACACATCTTTTTCTATACTATCAAGGCTAGTAAGTATATCTGTAACTTTTTTAACATAGGATATTACCATATCTCTATTTTTGAAGTTTATACCTTCTTTAGCCCTATTTAATCTGTAATCAATAAGAGGTAATGCGGAATCCATTAACTTTTGAAATGCTTCTTTTCCATTATTCCGTATAAATTCATCAGGGTCCTTTCCATTTGGTACTGTAAGAACTCTAACATCAAATCCATTAGTCCTAAGAATCTCTAGTCCTCTTAATGTGGCCATCTGTCCCGCTACATCTGCATCATAAGATATTATAACCTTATCTGCATATCTCTTTAAAAGACGGGCTTGATTCACCGTAAGAGCTGTTCCTAAAGAAGCTACTGCATTAGTTATTCCATGTTGATGAAGAGAAATTACATCCATATATCCTTCTACGATTATAAATGTTCTAGTATTGCTGTTTTTAATAGCAAAATTTAATCCATACAAATTAGTTCCTTTGTTAAAGATCAAAGTTTCAGGAGAATTTAAGTATTTAGGTTTAGAGTCATCTAAAACTCTTCCTCCAAAGCCTATAACTCTTCCTTTGTAATCGAAAACTGGAAACATTACGCGATTTCTAAATCTGTCATATACTGTTCCTTTTTCACTTTTTAAAACTAACCCCGCTTCTAGTAATAATTCTTCCCCATATTTTCTACGAAATACCTGCATTACACTATTCCAGCTATTTAGGGAATATCCAAGTCCAAATCTTCTTATAGTTTTTTCATCTATCCCTCTTATATTAAAATAGTTTTTACCAGTATCGTATTTGTATAAATTATTAAAAAAGAATCTAGCTACTTCCTTATTTAAATTATACAAAATCTCCTTTTTATCATGGAGCTTTTTAGAAGAGCCTTTTTCTTCTATTGTTATATTTGCTCTATCTGCCAAATATTTCACGGCATCTATATAACTCATATTCCTATATTTCATAACAAATGAAAAAACATTGCCGGCTTCCCCGCAACCAAAGCATTTAAAAATTTGTTTATCGCTAGATACACTAAAAGAAGGTGTTTTTTCACGATGAAACGGACATAAACCAGTATAATTTCTTCCGCTTCTTTTTAGTTTGACAACTTCAGAAATTACATCCACTATGTCATTTTGTTCCTTAATTTTCTCAATTATATGTTCTGGTATCAATGATACTTCCCACCTAACTTCTAATTGATAAAAGTCCAACAAAGAATAATATATTCGACATAAATAATTATTTTCCTTCTTATTTTTAACTTTTTATATAAAGTTTTATAAAATTCTTCTTATATTTAACCTTTACCCTATATATATTCTTTATAAATACAATTTTTCCTTCTATTCTTTATTATTTTTCTCTCTGGTTATTTTACCCACAACAGCAAGGATATTATTCCTTTTCATCTTAAAATATAACAATCTTTGGCATGTATATATTGTTGAACAAATATATGCAGTAATCATCAGTCATTCCAGATATATAATCTGAAACTCCAATACTTATTCCTTCCTTATATGCGATATTCTTATAAAGTTCTGGCATCTTTTCAGGATGACTTTTATAATATGCAAATACTTTGCTTAAAACGAACTTAGCTTTCTCTCTCTCTTCACTAAGAACACTTCCCAAATATATATTTTCAAACATAAAGTTTCTTAAAGAATTAAGTGCACTTCCTATATCTTCACTTAAATCTATCTTTAAAATACCTCTTTCTATGTTGTTTTTACTAGTTTTTATACAATCTCTTACTAATGTATCAATTCTCTTACTGTTAGTATCTCCAAGAAGTTTAATTATATTTTGGGGCAATTCTTCCTCTTTTAGAAGTCCCGCTCTTATAGAATCATCTATGTCGTGGTTAACATAGGCAATCTTGTCACTAAATTTCACTATCTGCCCTTCTAATGTATAAGCAGTTTTGTTTCCTTTACTAAATCCGCTATGATAAAGAACACCATCTAATACTTCATCAGTTAGATTTAAACCCTTTCCATCTTTCTCTATGGAAGTTACTATTCTTATACTATTTTCATTATGTCTAAATCCATTTGGAAGGAGTTCATTTAAAACTTCCTCCCCACTATGTGCAAAAGCCACATGACCAATATCATGACACAAAGCTACCGCTTCAACTAAAGTTTCATTAAGCCTTAAGGCCTTACCAATAGTCCTTCCTATTTGGGACACTTCAAGGGTATGAGTAAGCCTTGTCCTATAATGGTCACTGGATGTTTTTATAAATACTTGAGTTTTATGCTTTAATCTTCTAAAAGCTTTACTATGAATTATTCTATCTCTATCCACCATAAAACAAGTTCTTACATCATCCTCTTTTTCGCAGAACAATCTACCTTTGGAATCTCTAGAGCGGCAGGCTTCTTTAATGAAAACCATATCTTCATAATTCTCAATTTCTTTTCTTATCTCCATAAAACTCACCTCTTTATATACTTCTATAAAACCTCTTAAATTTCCTTTAAGGTTTCTATAGTAATAAACTCTATTGCACAAATCATATATTAGTATGTATATATTTATTATTTGATTAATATGCTTATAGTAAGATTAATTTTAAAGGAGTGTTATAATGCCCGAGGATTCTGCCAAAAATCTTCAATATGATCTTTTAAAAGAAGAAAACGTTAAACAGTATATCCTTCCTCATTATGGACTTGAAAACGGAATAGTATCTCAAATAAAGTTTAAAGATACAGATAAACAAAGAGCTGTATATAGAATAGAAACTCCTACAAATAAATTTTGTCTAAAAAAAATCTACTTTGATAAATCTCAGCTTCTTTTTGTGTACTCTGCCATAGAATGGCTTTATAGATACGAAGTTAATGTTCCACGTATACTTCCAACACTTCGTGGAGGAAGATTTGTAGAAAAGGAGGGAATGCTCTTTATATTAACGGAATGGGTAAATGGAGATAAATGCGATTATGATAACATAGAAAACGTAATGAATTCTTCTGCAAATCTTGCAAAGCTTCATAAAGCAGGGATAAACTTTAAACCAATTCTAGGAAGTGCAGAAAGGATAGGATTTGATAATATATTTGAATCCACATCTAAGCACTTTAAAGATCTATTAAAGTGCTCAAATCTAGCATTTAAGTATAAGGATAGATTCTCAAAAGTATTTTTAGATTCCTTTGATTCTAACCTTTTATTAGCAGCAAAAGCCTTAGAAATCTCTTCAGCTATAGATGTAAATAATTTAAGGCGTAGTCTCTGTCACGGAGATTATGTAAATAAAAACATAATTTTTGATAAAAATAGAAATGTCTTTGTTATTGATTTTGACAAATGCAAAATGGATTATTGCTGCCATGATATATCATATTTTCTAAGACGTCTTTTGAAAAGGGAAAATACAAAGTGGGATTTTGAAATAGCTACTAATTCTTTATCTTTGTACAATAACACCTTGCCTCTATCTATTGATGAGTACAAGTATATAATAGCTTATCTTTCTTTTCCTCAAAAGTATTGGAAGCTTTCTAAGGACTACTATAATAATATCAATAAATGTAATAAGCATTCTTTTCAATCTCTTCTTATACATGCTACTAAGAAAACCGACGGTCAACTTGAGTTTATCAATAAACTTATAGATTATACTGAGAATCTTTTCAAATCATCACTGTTATAAAAAATGAGTCCGCTAAAAAGGAAGCCTCTGAAAAATTTAAAGTTTTTCAAAGGCTTCCTAAAAAGTGGCTTATTTTTTTATATCTTTATTATCTTTTATTTTTAACTTGGGCTTGAGCTGCAGCAAGTCTAGCTACTGGAACTCTAAATGGTGAACATGATACATAGTTTAATCCTATGTTATGACAGAACTCAACTGATGATGGATCTCCACCATGCTCCCCACATATACCAAGTTTTATATTTGGTCTTGTAGATCTTCCTTTTTCTGCTGCCATCTTAACTAGTTGTCCAACTCCATTTTGATCTAACTTAGAGAATGGATCTGATTCATAAATTTTTCTTTCATAGTAATCATTTAAGAATTTACCAGCATCATCTCTTGAGAATCCAAATGTCATTTGGGTCAAGTCATTTGTACCAAATGAGAAGAATTCAGCTTCTTTTGCAATCTCATCAGCTGTTAATGCAGCTCTTGGAATTTCTATCATAGTACCTATTAAGTACTTCATATCTATTCCTTTTTCTTTTATTATTTCATCAGCTATTTTAACTGCTGTGTCTTTAACAAATTTAAGTTCTTTAATTTCTCCTACTAATGGTATCATTATTTCTGGAACTATATTATATCCGTATTTTTCTTTTACACATATTGCAGCTTCTATAATAGCCCTTACTTGCATTTCTGCAATTTCAGGATAAGAAACATCAAGTCTACATCCCCTATGTCCCATCATTGGATTGAATTCATGTAGTGATTCTACTGTATTTTTAAGATCTTCAAAGGTTAATCCCATTTCCTTTGCTAAATCTCTTATATCTTCATCATCATGTGGCAAGAATTCATGTAGTGGTGGATCTAAAAGTCTTATAGTAACAGGTCTTTCTTCCATAGCCTCATATATTCCAACGAAATCTTCTCTTTGCATTGGAAGAAGCTTCTCTAAGGCTTTCTTTCTTTCCTCTACATTTTTGGCAACTATCATTTCTCTTACTGCTGAAATCCTGTCTTCTGCAAAGAACATATGCTCAGTTCTGCAAAGACCTATTCCCTCTGCTCCAAACTTAACAGCTTGTTTAGCATCTCTTGGACTATCAGCATTAGTTCTAACCTTTAATGCTCTTATTTCATCAGCCCAAGTCATGAATGTTGCAAATTCTCCACTTATTTGAGGATCTTCTGGACTTATTGCTTGTCCATAAACATTTCCAGTACTCCCATCTAAAGATATATAATCTTCACAACCATATACCTTGCCCTTTACAGACATAGTCTTATTTTCTTCATCAACCTTTATATCTCCACATCCTGCTACGCAACAAGTACCCATACCTCTAGCTACAACTGCTGCGTGAGAAGTCATTCCACCTCTTACAGTCAAAATTCCTTCTGCTGCTACCATTCCTTCAATATCTTCTGGAGAAGTTTCAAGTCTTACAAGAACAACTTTTTCTCCTGCCTCAGCTCTTTTCTTTGCTTCTTCTGCTGTAAATGCAATTTTACCGCAGGCTGCTCCTGGAGAAGCTGGAAGTCCTTTTGCAATAACTTCTGCTGCCTTAAGCTCCTTTGCATTGAAAGCCGGATGAAGAAGTGAATCTAATTGCTTAGGCTCTACTTTTAATATAGCTTCTTCTTTAGTTAACATTCCTTCTGCAACTAAATCAACAGCTATTTTTAATGCAGCTTGTGCTGTTCTCTTACCATTTCTAGTTTGCAAGAAATATAATTTTCCTTCTTCAATTGTAAACTCCATATCTTGCATATCTTTATAATGGCTTTCTAATGTATCAACGATTTTTACGAATTGGTCATAAATCTCAGGCATATCATCTTTAAGTTTTGATATGGATTGAGGAGTTCTTATTCCTGCTACAACGTCCTCTCCTTGAGCATTCATTAAGTATTCAGCAAATAATTTTTTTTCACCAGTAGATGGATTTCTTGAGAAAGCAACTCCAGTTCCTGAAGTTTCTCCCTTATTACCAAACACCATTTGTTGTACGTTTACAGCTGTTCCCCAGTTTCCTGGTATATCATTTAATCTTCTATAAACATTTGCTCTAGGGTTGTCCCAAGATCTAAATACAGCTGTTATAGCTTCTATCAACTGAACTTTAGCATCTTGAGGGAATTCTTCACCCATTTCTTTTTTGTAAAGAGCTTTAAATTTAAGTACTAATTCTTTCAAATCGTTACAATCAAGTTCAGTATCATACTGAACACCTTTTTTCTCTTTTGCCTCATCTATTAAGTTCTCAAATAATCTCTTTTCTACTCCCATTACTACATCTGAGAACATTTGTATGAATCTTCTATAAGAATCATATGCAAATCTTGGATTATTTGTCTTTTTTGCTACTACTTCTACAGTTTCATCATTTAAACCTAGGTTTAATATTGTATCCATCATACCTGGCATTGAAACTCTAGCACCTGATCTAACTGAAACAAGAAGTGGGTTATCTAAGCTTCCGAATTTCATTCCTGTAAGTTCTTCAAGCTGTACCATCTTTTCTTCTACTTCAGCCATTATTTCTTTGGATATCATCTTACCATCATCATAATACTTGTTACATGCTTCTGTTGTTACTGTAAATCCCTTTGGTACTGGGATACCTAGATTTGTCATCTCAGCTAAATTGGCTCCCTTTCCACCAAGTAAATTTCTCATTGAAGCATTACCTTCACTAAAGAGGTATACATATTTTTTGTTGTCCATCTTATAACACTCCTCTAATTTGTGATTTTATTATAAATGGGATTTGCTCCCTATTTTATAAGCTTTTTAATTATTTTCACCTAATTTAAGGAATAACTTTGTTATGTTTGTTTTGGATACTTTACCTACAATTTTCATTACTTCTTTTCCGTCTCTATCCATTCTCTCTATCACGGGAAGACTATCCACTTCATGCTCTATGATTTTCTTAGCTGCAAGATAAGCGCTGTCCTCTCTCTCGATACAGATAATGTTAGGCATCCTAGTCATTATAATTCCAACAGGAACTTTGTGTATGTCTGTTCCGCCTATTGCTATTTTTAATAAATCTTTTCTGGATATTGCTCCTACTAAAACTCCTTTATTTTCTACAAATAAAGTTCCCACATCGTTTAAGAATATATGAACTGTGGCATCATATACTGAAGTTTCTTCATTTACAACCACAGGTGCAGACATTATGTTCTTTATTTTTATATCAATTATATAATCATATACCATACTGTGAGATGGTTTTTGGGAATATATATATCCCACCTTTGGTCTAGCTTCTAATATTCCAGTCATAGTTAGTATTGCTAAGTCTGGTCTGAGAGCCGCTCTTGTAACCCCTAGATTACGAGCTAGAGCTTCACTAGTTATAGGCTCATTTTCCTTAACTAGTTTTATTATTTCCTGCTGTCTTAGTGTAAGTTTAATTGCCCTCACCTCTTTCCATAACATTCAAATACTATAATTAATTATACAACAAATTTACTTAATGGTATACATAATTTTTCAATTAGTCCATATTTTTTAACTTTATATACTATTTTGATTGTTATTAATTTTCGCTTTTTTCACCTTTATCTGTTTCGTCAAATTTTACTGTATATTGATAAACAGGTTCATCATTTGATATTATATTTTCACTTTGAACTTCCTTATTTTTTAAGTTTGTTGCAAAGTTTTTAAATCTATTTTTCACATCAGAAGCTACAACAGAAGCTTTATCTTTAACTTCTTCAGCTACAACTGAGGCCTTATCTTTTACATCATTAGCTGTTGTCTTTACAAGTTTATTTACAACTTCTACAGATCCATCATCTTTTGTGATTTCTATTGTAACCTTTGATACAACTGCTGTTGCAGTAAGAATAGCTGCTATAGGCCACCATATTACTGCTATAACTCCAGCGGCAACTCCAGCATTAACTGGCACATCAACTATGACCTTATCATCCTTTTTAACCTTTATTCTAGATATATTTCCCTTTTCAACAGTGCTCTTAATCCATTCCTTGAACTGCTCTAAGCTTGTATCCACTGGAGATGGTTCATTATTTTTTTTCTCTTCAAGGTAAATTATAGCGTCAACTACATCTCCCTCACATATCTCTAAAGCTTCTCTAGCTTCTCCATAAGATACTCCTGTTCTTTCTTTTATCATATCTAATTTTTCTAAACTAATATCAATCATCTTTAACACTCTCCTTAAACATAGTAAGCATTTCTAAGCTTTTAGGCTTTCTTGAATAACTGTTTTGAATTATGTATGATAATATTTTTTCTATTTCATCCTTTGTTTTTCTATCTAAATTAAGTCTATATACCCTTTCAAAGGTAGTGTTATATAAAAACCTCAATGCATTAAATGCCCCTCTAGATATTGGAACTCCTCTTTCTTTGCGGCAATTATCACAAACTCCTCCTAGATAAGCTAGACTTATATAATTTGATGATTTTAGGGGCGTCTTACAGCCCACGCAATGATTAAGCTCCATACCATATCCCGTAAGTCTTAAAAGCTTAAGTTCAAAAGTACGAATCAGCATTTCATCATCTAAAGCATTTGTGTTCATAAAATACATAGCAGAAACAAAGGTTTTAAAAAGTTCCCTATTGGGTTCCCCTTCCATTTCGCTTATATCTATGAGTTCACAAAGATATGTTGCATAAGTAAGCTTTTCTAAATCATCCAAGAGGCCTTGAAATGACGCTTTCACTATTCCTTCATTTATTGTATACAAACTTTTTCCTTTATATAGAACATACTCTCCAAAGCATAGTGGCAAAGAGGAGGGAAACAACTTATTGCTATTTTTTTTTGCTCCCTTAGCTATAGACGTTATTTTCCCTAGATTTTCTGTGAACATCCAAAGGAGTTTGTCATTTTCTTTATAATCTTGCGACTTAATTATAACCCCATTAGTTTTAAACTGAGCCAGAAAATCATCTCCCTACTTTTTAGTTTTATACCCTAATTCCTTTAAGAATAATGGATTATCTCTCCATTCCTTTCTTACTTTCACCCAAATCTTTAGGTTTACATCTGCTCTTAAGAATTTTTCTATATCTTCTCTTGCATATTGACCGATTTTCTTTAGTGTCTGGCCATTTTTCCCTATGATTATGCCTTTATGAGAATCTTTTTCGCATATCATATCAACTTCTATAGTATACTTTCCTCTTTGGTCTCTTTTCATTTGAATTATATATATAGCTATTCCATGAGGTACCTCATCTGATAAAAGTTTTAAAGCTTTTTCTCTTATAATTTCACTGACTACAAATCTCTCTTGAACATCTGTTATCATATCCTCTGGATAATATTTAGGTCCTTCAGGAAGTTCTTTCTCCATAAGGTCTAAAAGTACATCAACATTTTTACCCTTTATAGCACTTATAGGTATTATTTCTTTGAAGTTAAACTTCTTACCATAAGCTTCAAGAGTTTCTGCAACTTTGTTTTGAGTATTTTCATCAATTTTATTGACGATTAAAAACATTGGTATATCTATATCTTGAAGTTGTTCTAATATTATCTCATCCCCTTTATGGATTTCTCCCTCTGGGGTAGTTAAAAATAGTATTAAGTCTACTTCTTTTAATGCATCCTTAGCTACCTTTACCATGTATTCGCCAAGTTTATGTCTTGGTTTATGTAGTCCTGGCGTATCTACAAATACCATCTGATAATCATCAGTGGTAAGTATAGTCTGTATATTATTTCTAGTAGTTTGAGGTCTTGGGGAAACAATAGAAAGTTTTTCACCCATAATATAATTTAGTAACGTTGACTTTCCAACGTTTGGTCTTCCAATTATAGTAACAAATCCTGATTTAAACATTTTTCCTCCTATGCGCGATCTAAATCCCTTTTAGTAAAACTTCCAGGTATTATCTCATCTAACGTTTTTGTAATAAATTCCTCTTTATTTTTGATTATTATAACAGGTATATCTCCGCTTTCAGCAAATTCAAGCATGACCTGTCTGCATATTCCACAAGGATAAGTATATGCCTTTGTATCTCCTATAACAGCTATGGCTTTTATCTTTTTGTGACCTTCAGAAACAGCTTTGAAAATTGCTGTTCTTTCTGCACAGTTAGTAGCGCCATAAGATGCATTTTCAATATTGCATCCACTATATATAGTTCCATCTTCAGTGAGTACAGCGGCACCTACCTTAAAATTGGAATAAGGAGTATAGGCAGCTTCTCTTGCTTCTATAGCTTTTTCTATTAATACATCATATTTCATATTTTATTCCTCCAATAGCTATACTCTTGTATTTAAATTATAGCATTATTTATATGTATTTCAATAATGTTCTATACTATAGAAAGAAATTTGAATATTGCAACGGTTAAAAGAGTACCAAAAATAGCACCAGCTATAACTTCCAACACCGAGTGAACTTCAGAATCAACTCTGCTTTGTGCAACAATTAATGCCATTAGATAACTAAGCATAACACTTATTGGCTCTTCTGTTATTAAAGCTATAGTTGTAGCTATTGAAAATGCTATAGCACTGTGTCCACTTGGCATTCCTCCCTTTAAAGGAGTACCTTCTCCAAATATAGCTTTTACAATTAATGTTGTTATAGATACAAAGACTAGTATTAAAAATATCAAATATGGATCCGAATTTTTTATCTTGTCTATGGTTGAAAAGGTTATGACACTTAATCTATCCCAAAATATTATATAGCCAACTATAACAGCATTTATAGCTGTAACTAAAACTGCTCCTGCTGCAACATTCTTGGCTATTTTTGCAAGGGGATGATAATAGTTTGTTGTGGCATCAACAGCTGCTTCTACAGCAGTATTTATAAGTTCCGCTCCAATAACCATACTAACTGTTATTGTGATTATTAAAAGTTCCATTTTAGTAAGATCATAAAAAAAGCAAGCTGCCAAGACACACAAAGTAGCAACCATATGAATCTTCATATTTCGCTGAGTTCTAACAGCATATATGATTCCTTCTATAGCATAATTAAAACTATCTACAAGCCCTCTTATTTTCACAAAATCACCACCTTTTTTAGTATGCTTAAAAAGAGTTAAGTTTAATCTTAACTCTTTTTAAAGTTCTCTATTAATATTAAACTTATTTAAAATATACTCTTCTCTTTGTCTCATAATATCTTTTTCATCATCCTTCATGTGGTCATAGCCTAAAAGATGCAGAACAGAATGTATAACTAAGTAACAAGCCTCTCTCATATACGAATGTCCAAACTCTATACTTTGTTCCTC
>JALEZF010000102.1 GCA_022773025.1 Clostridium sp.
TCATTTACTAAAATAGGATTCCATGAATTAATTATTTCTTTTGCCTTTTCAACCTCTTCTGATTTTAAAGCTATTATAGCATCAGCTTCTCTTGGAATAGCATTATTCTTAGATCCTCCATTAAGTGAAGCTAATTTGTAATCTAAAGGTAATAATGACTTTAGAATTCTACCCATTATTTTGTTAGAATTTCCTCTTTCCTTGTTAATTTCCATACCAGAGTGACCACCCTTTAGCCCTCTTATAGCAATATGTAAGAAGTTATTGTAATCACCTACTTCTTCTAAATTAACTTTTAATAAATGCTTGCTTCTTATTCCACCAGCACAACTTACTAGTAGATGTCCTTCTTCTTCATTATCTAGGTTTAATAAGATTTCTCCTGTTATATGTTCTTTTGATACTGCCATTGCTCCTGACATTCCAGTTTCTTCATCTGTTGTTATTAATACTTCTAGCGGTGGATGTGGAATATCTGTAGATTCTAATATAGCTAATGAATATGCAACAGCAATTCCATTATCTGCTCCTAAAGTAGTATCAGTTGCATAAACCATATCATCTATGACTCTTAATTTTAGTGGGTCTTTTTCAAAATCATGATCTGTTCCTTTATTTTTTTCACAAACCATATCCATATGACCTTGAAGAATTACAGTTTTAGAATTTTCGTATCCCTTTGTGCCTGGTTTCTTAATTAATACATTTAAAGCCTCATCTTGATATACTTCTAATTTAAGCTTTTTAGCTACACTTACTAAATAATCACTTATAGCCTTTTCATTTCCTGAGCCTCTTGGGATTTGTGAAATTTCTTCGAAATATTGAAAAACCTTTTTCGGTTCTAAATTTTGTAAAAAATCCATATTATACTCTCCTTTACTTCTAAATTGTGTTAGAATGATATTATGAATTAAGTATATCATAGTATATATGATACTTAAATTTTATTTTTTTATTATAACTATTCCGAATATTATTAATAATTTATTTTGAGGTGATGTTATGCAAAAAACAAAAATGATTTTTACAATCGGTCCAGCAAGCGATAAGGAGGAAATCTTAAAGAAGTTTATTCAAATAGGAATGAGTGCTGCAAGATTAAACTTTTCTCATGGAAGTCATGAAACTCATAAAGAAAAAATAGACCTTATAAAAAAAGTAAGAGAAGAATTAAACTCTCCTACTGCAATTATTCTTGATATTAAAGGACCTAAAATTAGAACTCACAATTTTGTAAACGATGGCGTTGAACTATTTGAAGGTGATGAATTTTCTTTTATTTGTGATGAGGAAATTTTAGGAGATAATAAAAAATGTACTGTTTCTTATACTGACCTGTATAAAGATGTTAAAGTTGGAGGAGAAATATTAGTTGACGACGGTTTATTAAGATTTAAGATTAAAGAAGTTATAGGTAAAGAAATTAAATGCTTAGTAACTGTTGGTGGAACTATAAAAAACCATAAGGGTGTAAATGTTCCTAATGTAAAAATTAATCTTCCTTCAATAACTGAAAAAGATAAAGAGGACTTAATTTTCGGTTGTGAAAATAAAATAGATTTTGTTGCTGCTTCTTTTATTAGAAAAGCTTCAGATATAGAAGATGTAAGAAAGGTTTTAAAAGCTCATAATGGAGATTATATTCAAATTATAGCAAAGATAGAAAATCAAGAAGGTGTTGATAACATAGATGAAATTATAGAAGCTTCTGATGGTATTATGGTTGCCAGAGGAGATATGGGAGTTGAAATACCTATTGAAAAGGTTCCTATAATTCAAAAGAACATAATTAGAAAATGTAATGAAGCTGGTAAAATAGTTATTACAGCAACTCAAATGCTAGATTCTATGATAAGAAATTCTCTTCCAACTAGAGCTGAAGCTTGTGATATTTGTAATGCTATTTTTGATGGAACTGATGCAATTATGTTAAGTGGAGAAAGTGCAAGTGGTAATTATCCAATAGAAGCTGCAGAAATGATGTCTAGAATTGCTATTGAAACTGAAGCAAACTTGGATTATAACTACTTAAACAAGAGATTAAAAGAACCTTCTCTATCCTCTTTCTCTGAAGCTATTAGTTATTCCGCTTGTAGAAGTTCAAACCTTTTACATGCAAAAGCTGTTGTTGCAGCAACTAATAGTGGTGCTACAGCT
>JALEZF010000103.1 GCA_022773025.1 Clostridium sp.
TATTCCAGAAGAAGATGAAGAAGAAGAAAACATAAAGATAGCTCTAGTTGGTAAGCCAAATGTAGGAAAATCTTCTCTTATAAATAAATTAGTAGGAGAAGAAAGAGCTATAGTATCCAATATTCCGGGTACTACAAGAGATGCAATTGACAGCACTATAGAAACTGAGTTCGGAAAGTTTACATTAATTGATACAGCAGGACTTAGAAGAAAGAGCAGAATAAAAGAAGAGATAGAAAGATATAGTGTAGTAAGAACACTAGCCGCTATAGAAAGAAGTCATGTATGTATACTTATGATAGATGCTGAAGAGGGAGTTACAGACCAAGATGAAAAGATCATTGGTTATGCTCATGAATTAAATAAGGCTATAATGGTTTTAGTTAACAAGTGGGATGTTATAGAAAAGGACGATAAGACTTTAGATAGATATAAAAGAGATCTTCAAATGAATCTTAACTTCTTAAGCTATGCACCATATTTATTTATATCAGCTAAAACTGGTCAAAGAACTCATAAAGTTCTAGAACTTGCTAAAGAGTGCTATGACAATTATAAAAAGAGAATTTCAACAGGAATACTAAATGATGTAATAAGTAAGGCTGTTCTTATGAAAGAGCCTCCTATAGTAGCTCTTAAGAGACTTAAGATTTATTATGTGACTCAAATAGGAACAGAACCTCCAACTTTCGTGTTCTTTGTAAATGACAAAAATACTATTCACTTCTCTTACCAAAGATACTTGGAAAATCAGTTGAGAAGCAGCTTTGATTTTAAAGGAACAGGTATAAAATTGGAGTTTAGAGAAAGGAAGGAATAAGAGTTATGAAAGTGGCATTTTTAGGTGGGGGAAGTTTTGCCACATCCCTAAGCAATCTAATAGGTAAAAAAGGATTTGAGACTACAATTTGGGCAAGAAACGAAAAAGTAGTCGACGAAATAAATAACGAAAGAAAAAATTCTAAATACTTGAAGAATGTTAAATTAAATCACAATGTAAGTGCTACTACTGATATAGAAGAGGCTTTAAAAGGTGCAGATTATGTAGTCATAGCGGTAGCTTCTCATGCCGTACGTGAGGTATCCATGAAGGCAAAGCCTTTTATAGAGCCTGATGCAAAGATTATTAATGTGGCTAAAGGTATAGAGGAAGGGACATATAAACTTCTAACAGATGTAATATCAGAAGAACTTCCTAATAATAGAGTTGGAGTTCTATCAGGACCTAGCCATGCTGAAGAGGTAGGAGATGAAATTCCAACTACTGTAGTAGCAGCCTCAAAAGATAATGATTTGGCAAAGGATATACAGGAACTCTTCATGACTCCATATTTTAGAGTCTACACAAATCATGACCTAATAGGAGTAGAAGTAGGAGGCGCTGTAAAGAATATAATAGCCTTTGCAGCAGGAGTAAGTGATGGTATAGGCTATGGAGATAATGCTAAAGCTGCTTTAATGACTAGAGGGATGAGCGAAATAGTGAGAGCTGGAAAAGCTCTAGGTGGAGATGTAGAAACCTTTTTTGGTTTAACTGGAATGGGAGATCTTATTGTTACATGTACTTCTATGCATAGTAGAAATAGAAGAGCAGGTATACTAGTAGGAAAAGGCATGTCCATAGAAGAAGCTACTAAAGAAGTTGGTATGGTAGTTGAGGGTATCAAAGCCTGCAAGGCCTTTTATATGCTTAGTGAAAAGAAACATATTTCTATGCCAATAACTCATGCCTTATACGATGTGATTTTTAATGAGAAAAACCCTAATGATGCTGTTAAAGAACTAATGATGAGAAATAAAAAAAGTGAACATCTGAAATAAACCATGATTTTCATGGTTTATTTTTTTATAATATTTTTCTTAAAAAGTACTAAAACAAATATAAAACAAATATATATATAATGTTAATATGTATGTTTGGGAGGGCAAAACTTGGATAATTTTAACATATATAAAGATATAGCAGAAAGAACCCAAGGGGATATTTATGTGGGTGTTGTTGGGCCTGTTAGAACAGGAAAATCAACCTTCATAAAGAGATTCATGGACATGATGGTAATACCTAAGATTGAAAATGGATATAAAAAACAAAGAGCAAAAGATGAGCTCCCTCAAAGTGGATCGGGAAAGAGTATTCATACTACAGAACCTAAATTTGTTCCAAATGAGGCCATAGAAATAGCTTTAGAAGATGGGATTAAATTTAGCGTAAGAATGGTAGACTGTGTTGGATATATAGTAAAGGGAGCTTTAGGATATACTGAAGGGAATAATTCCAAAATGGTAACAACACCTTGGTACGATTATGAGATTCCATTTGAAGAAGCTGCAGAAATAGGAACTAAAAAAGTTATTACTGAGCATTCAACAATAGGTCTTGTAATAACTACTGACGGCTCTATCACAGATATTCCTAGAGAAGAATATTTAGAGGCTGAGGAAAGAGTTATAAATGAGCTTAAAGAGATAAAGAAGCCATTCCTAGTAGTATTGAATAGTGCTCATGTATATTCTCCTGAAACACAAGCTTTAAAGCGTGAATTAGAGGAGAAATATGATGTAAGTGTTCAAGTTATGGATGTACTTAATATGAGTGAAGAAGATGTGGAAAATCTATTTCAAAAGGTATTAAGGGAATTCCCTATAAAGGAAATCAACATTGATATGCCTGAATGGATAGAAAAACTTGAACCAAATCACTGGCTTAAAGCAAGCTTTGTGGATTTGATTAAAAAGATGTGCAAAGATGTGTTTAAGGTAAGAGACATTAAAAAATCCTTGGAAGGCTTTAAAGAAGAAGACTTTTTAGGGGATAGCGTAATAAAAGACATGAATATGGGTGAAGGGATTGCCCGTATAAATATGAATCCTAAGAACGGCATTTTCTATCAAATATTGAGTGAGATATGTGATTGCAATATAAAAGGAGAAAATGAACTTCTAGATATAATTCAGGAACTTCACCGTGCAAAAACTGAATATGATAAGGTAGCTGAAGCATTAAGAGATGTAAAGGAAACAGGATATGGTCTTGTAGCACCACAGCTATCTGAAATGAAATTTGAGAAGCCTGAGATTGTAAATAGGGGGAATGGTTACGGCTTAAAGCTTAAAGCTTCTGCTCCTTCTCTTCATTTTATAAAAGCTGATATCCAAACTGAAATAGCTCCAATTATGGGAAGCGAAAAAGAAACAGAGGAATTTGTTAGAAATCTTTTAGATCAATTTGAAAGTGATCCATCAAAGATGTGGCAAAGCAATATGTTTGGAAAATCTCTTGAAATGTTAGTAAAAGAAGGACTTCAAAACAAGTTATATAAGATGCCTGAAGATGTACAAACAAAGATCCAAAGGACTCTTCAAAAAATTATAAATGAAGGTAATGGCGGATTGATTTGTATAATCTTATAAAGTATGAACCCTTAAGAGTGTTACTCTTAAGGGCTTTTCTTTTTAAATATATTTAAATGGAAAATTTTATAAAAGTGCATCATAAAAAAGGATTTTTTTATATGATATAGAAGTAATAAAGTATAAAAATATAAGGGGTGATTATTGTATTATGAACATAAATTTAGAAGAAACTCAAATTTTAAATGTGTTAACAGCAATAAGAAGTGAATTCATAAATTCTAAAGTTTATTACAATGACAATACAAAAGAAGAAAATCGCATAGGAATTACTTCGCCAGAAGAATGGAAGGAAATATATAATGCTATATTAGAGCAAGCTCATAAAGAAGAAAAATTAAGCATGCTTGAAGTAATAAAATAGTATTTTCATGATTATTAATAAATAATTTAAATAAAAAAATTGCTTTACACATAATTTGCCTTCATTTCCTTCAAATGGAGAACAATTTATGTGTATTTTTATATATTTTAAAACATAAACTTATATTTATAAGAAAAAAGTTAAAAAATAAATAAAAAATCATCTATATATGGCTAATTTCGTTTACACACAGTAAGAATTGGATATATAATATTTTATAAGGAAAAAAGGAGGGACATAAATGGCAAGAGAAAAAAAGAAGTTTTCTAGGAAAAAGAAAATTGTAATCTCAATCCTATCTATTGTAGGAGTTATAATATTATCAGCAGGTTTATGGGTATGGAATATATGGAGAAATGTTTATGAACCTATTGCGGAAGATAAAATTTATGAAACAAAAGAAGTTACATATGATGTAGTAGATGGCATAACTAATATTTTACTTGTAGGAACCGATGAAAGAGACCTTGGAGAGAATTCTAGATCTGACTCCATGATAATAGCAACTCTAGATGGAAATAAACAAGAAATAAGGTTAACATCTTTATTTAGAGATACTTTAGTAAATATACCTGGTCATGGAGAAGCGAAACTTAATGCAGCCTATGCCTATGGTGGACATGAACTTTTAATGAAAACTATAGAAACTAATTTTGGAATTAAATTAGACAAATATGCTGCCATAAATTTTTGGGGATTTGAAAAAGTTATCGATGAAATAGGTGGAATAGAGGTTGACGTTAAGCAAGGAGAAATAAATGAACTAAATAAATTTATCGGAGAATCCACTGGTGGAGCTAAATCACCAAAGATTACAGAGCCAGGTATTCAAAAACTAGATGGACAGCAAGCACTTTCTTATGCAAGAATAAGAAAAAATGACACAGCTTACAACAGGGATTCAAGGCAAAGAACTGTTTTGTTTAAAGTAGCAGAAAAGCTTAAAGACGTAAATCCTATAAAATACCCGTTTTTACTTAATGCAATGAAAGATCAAATAAAAACAAATATAACACCTGATTTGATGTGTAGCATGGGATATACAGTTTACAAATTCCCAGAGCTTAATATAAAACAGCTAGCTATGCCCCTTATGGATGAAAAAACAGGTGTTTCAGCTTTTGAGGGAAGATTGTATAAAAATTTAGGGTGGGTTATATTAACAGACCTTCCTCAGATGGGAAATCTTATGAAACAATTTATTTATGAAGGAATAGCACCAACTTTAAATGATGTAAACTACAGTGCTTTGAAATCAGTATTAGCAGACTTTAAGGCAGATGAGAAGAGATATAATGCAGAGCATGGAATTAATCCAGAAGACCATGCTACAGATGAGGATAAGGAAAAAGAAAATATTCCTGCTCCAGAGAAAAAACCAGAGCAAAAGCCCGAAGGAGAAAAACCTACTACTCCAGATAAGCCAGTAGAACCAGAGAAACCAACGGAACCAGAGAAGCCAACGGAGCCAGAAAAGCCAGTAGATCCTCCAGTAGATCCGGAAAAGCCTACTGATCCATCTAATCCTGGTGATAATAACGGTGGAAATACTGGTGAAAAGCCAGGTGATGAAGGAAAGGGAGACGTAGCAGAAAAACCATAAATAAAAATATAATCTATAAAACCTTAACACTTTTGGTTAAAATTACATATAATATTATAGATTAATATTAAACTCAAAGGAGTGTTTTATGGATTATTACAGAGAGTTAGATGATGATATGGAGTTTGTTCCATTGATTCCTTCTGTTGTCTATGAGAGAAAGGCTAATTTAGTATTGGTTCCTGGTAATGAATTAGAGGGATGTGCTGCAAGGCAAAATACAGCTTACCCAATGGGGCCGCCACCATCAAAAAAACCATCGAAACCTGAACAAAAAAGTACAAAAGGTGCAGAGGCAAAAATGGTATCTCCAAACAGTATCCAGCCATGCAAATTTAGATATACTTATGTTTGGCTAACAAACGGAAGAGAATTTTGGGTTTGGCCTACCTATATAGACAGATATACATTAGCTGGCTTTAGATGGGTCGGCAAGGGATGGGCATATTTTGGAATAGATCTTAAAAAAATTGATGAATTTGTATGTTACTAGAAAAGAGAGGGTGAGGTTAAAAAAATTTCATCCTCTTTTTTCTATGGATGCCATAGGAGGTTTTTCTAGCATAGTTTTCTTTAGAGGGTACAAAATAAAAATGATAAGTTCTTTAATTTTATAGCAATGGAGGACTGATTATGAAAGATGAAAGAGAGTACAAATTAATAGCTGATAATTTAAAAGATATGCTTGACTCAGGGAAAAGTATAAGTGAGATTTTAAAGATGAGTCATTGGAAAAAGAAAAAAATCCATATGGAAGCTGAAAATAACATAAAACAGTAGTGGAAAGTTTGATGTAATTTTAAGAATAGACTATAATAATCATGTAAAATAAAAATAAAGAAATGTGGGGGTAAAAATGAAAAAAATAGCTATAATTTTTAATGGTGGTACAATTTCTATGAAAGTGGACCCTAAGCTAAAGGCAGCGGTTCCAAGCTTAACTGGAGAGGAAATAATGTCAATGGTAACAGGAATAGAGAGTTTTGCAGAGATAGAATCTTATAATTTCTCTAGCCTTCCAAGTCCTCATGTTACTCCTGAAATAATGCTTGAACTTTCAAAATATATAAAAACCTTTACAGATAGAGAAGATATAGATGGAGTTGTAGTAACTCATGGTACAGATTCCCTGGAAGAAACAGCTTTCTTTGTGGATTTAACTTCTTGTACTAAGAAGCCAATAATATTCACAGGATCAATGAGAAGTAGCTCAGAACTTGGGTATGACGGACCATCAAATTTGGCTGCATCTATTTGTACAGCTATAGCAGAAGAATCTAGAGGCAGAGGAGTTCTTGTATGCTTAAACGGGGAATTGAACTGTGCTTTTGAAGTCACAAAAGCTAATTCAATGAGCTTAAATGCTTTTAGAACACCAAATTTTGGACCTATAGGAATGGTAGACAATAATAAGGTGCTTTTCTATAGGAACAACAACAATAAGGTTTCCCTAAACATAGAAAATATTGAGTCAAGGGTGTCTCTTATAAAATGTGCTTCTGGAATGGACTCAAGATTTATAGATTTTTCTATAAATGAAGGTGATAAAGGAATTGTAATTGAAGCTATGGGAAGAGGAAATATACCTCCTCTTATGGTAAATGGAATAAAACGTGCCATAGAAAAGAACATACCTGTAGTAGTTGTATCAAGATGCTTTGAAGGAAGAGTTTTTGACTCCTATGGATATCATGGTGGTGGAAAAGAGCTTAGGGAGCTTGGAGTAATCTTTGGAGATACACTTCCAGGACAGAAAGCTCGAATAAAACTTATGATTGCTTTAAGTAAGTTCGACAATTATGATGAAATAAAAAGTTTCTTCGAAAAGGGAAAGTACTGCTAATACGAATAATAGTATAAATAAAAAAAATAATGATAGTATTATTGACGAATTATAAAAAATATGTTAACATAATATTCGTAAGATAACTCGTATAATTTTGAGATTGGTCAAAAGTTTCTACTGGATACCGTAAATATCCAATCTATGAGTGAATTCTTAGGGATATTACCGAGCATTCGTATTGATTTAGGGTACCATAAATCATATTTATTTTAGGTAAGCCGCCATAGATTCACTAAAAGAAACTATAGCGGCTTTCTCATTTATGATTTTAAGGAGGACAACCATGGAAAAGTTTTTTAAACTAAATGAACATAATACTGATACTAAGAAGGAAGTTCTTGCAGGTATCACTACATTTTTAACTATGGCATACATAATAGCAGTTAACCCATCTATATTAAGTGCAACTGGTATGGATGCAGGGGCATTAGTTACAGCAACTTGTTTGGTAGCAGGACTTTCAACAATTTTAATGGGTGTTTATGCTAATTTACCATTTGCATTAGCATCAGGAATGGGACTCAATGCTTTCTTTGCATATACAGTAGTTTTAGGCATGGGAGAGCCTTGGCAAGTAGCATTAGCAGCAGTTTTTGTAGAAGGAATAATATTTATTATATTAAGTTTAACTAATGTAAGAGAAGCTGTTGTAAACTCTATACCAATGAATTTAAAATATGCAGTAACAGCAGGAATAGGATTATTCATAGCATTTTTAGGTTTTATAGGAGCAGGAGTAGTAGTAAACAATGACGCAACATTAGTAGGAATGGGTAATTTGACAGCACCTACTGCAATAATAACATTTATCGGAGTTATAATAATAACAATACTTTACAAGAAAAACGTTAAAGGTGCTATACTATGGGGTATAGTTGTAAGTTCACTTCTAGCATGGGGATATGCTCTTATAGCTCCAGAAGCAGCAGCATATTATGGTATATCATTACCAACAGGAATATTTAAGTTTGAGAGCATGGCTCCAATAGCAGGAAAACTAGACTTTTCTTACTTAACAGATTCAACAAAAGTTTGGAGCTTTATAACAGTAGTATTCACATTCTTATTTGTAGATTTCTTTGATACAGTTGGAACATTAGTTGGAGTTGCTTCAAAAGCAAACATGTTAGACAAAGATGGAAAGCTTCCAGGAGCAGGAAAAGCTCTATTAGTAGATGCTATAGCTACAACAGCAGGAGCAGTTGCTGGAGTTTCTACAGTAACTACTTATGTTGAGAGCTCAGCAGGTGTTGCTCAAGGTGGTAGAACAGGACTTACAGCTGTTACAGCAGGTGTACTATTCTTATTAGCAATGTTCTTCTCACCATTATTTGTAGCTATCCCAGGATGTGCTACAGCACCAGCTTTAATAGTAGTTGGATTCTTTATGATAGAAAATATTGCTAAGGTTGATTTCACAGACTTTACTGAAGGTGTTCCAGCATTCTTAACTATAGCTTTAATGCCTTTAACATATAGCATAGGTGATGGTTTAACTATCGGAGTTATAGCATATGTAGTAATAAATCTTTTAGTTAATCTATTCTCGAAAGAAAAGAAAAAGATTTCTCCAGTTATGATAGTATTAGGAATAGTATTTATGGTGAAATTAGTTATGACAGGTATACAATAGGATAACCTTCCTATTATGAAAAATAGAGGCTTTACCTTTGGGTAAGGCCTCTATTTTTGCATAAATCTAAAATAAAATTTTCATTTGACCATAGCATTTCAAAGAATTAAAGAGTTTGGAAGAGAAAATGCGAAAAAATTAATATTTTTTGAATTATAACTTGAAATAACCTTAGACCATTATGTATAATAGTTAATATGAATTGGGAATAGCAAGGAGGAGTTTCATGATAAAGAGCATGACGGGATTTGGAAGAGCTAATATAGTTGATGAAGGACATTATAGCTTTTCTATAGAAATGAAAAGTGTAAACCATAGATACTTAGATTTAAATATCAGAATGCCCAAAAGTATAATTTCTTTAGAGGAGAAGATAAGATCAGCAGTTGGAGAACGCTTATCGAGGGGTAAGGTAGATATCTTTATAACTTACAAGAACTATGAATGCAGTAATAGTGAGGCTGTTCTAAATACAGCACTAGCTGACAGCTACATAAAGTGCCTTCAAGAAATATCTGATAGATACGATATAAAAAATGATATTCCTCTTTCTTTAATTTCAAAATTCCCAGAAGTTATAAGATTAGAAGAAAAAGAAGAAGACCTTGAGAATATATGGTCTGGTTTAAAAAACGCATTAGATATTTCCCTAGATCTTTTAGTAAAGATGAGAATAAGAGAGGGAGAAAAGCTTAAAGAAGATATAATTTCAAAATGCAGCTATATAAAAGAAATGGTAGGCAAAGTAGCTATTCTTTCACCAGAAGTTGTAGAGCAGTACAGAGTCAAGCTTTCAGATAGACTTTCAGAGCTTAGCTGCAATATACCTGTCGATGAAAATAGAATTGCTACGGAAGTAGCTATTTTTGCTGATAAAGCAAGTATAGATGAGGAGATAACAAGATTATATTCTCACATAAATCAATTAACTGAAACTTTAAATCTAAATGAATCCATAGGGAGAAAGTTAGATTTCATTGTGCAGGAAATGAATAGAGAAGCTAATACTATTGCATCTAAATCTCAAAATATAGAGATAACAAATGTAGTATTAAATATAAAAAATGAAATTGAAAAGATAAGAGAACAGGTGCAGAATATTGAATAAAAGTTGTAGGAGGAACACAATGAGTATAAAATTAATAAACATAGGTTTTGGAAACATAGTGTCCGCTAATAGATTAGTGGCTATTGTAAGTCCAGAATCAGCTCCAATAAAGAGAATTATTCAAGAGGCAAGAGATAGAGGTATGCTTATTGATGCGACTTATGGAAGAAGAACTAGAGCGGTTATAATTACTGATAGTGATCATGTGATATTATCAGCAGTGCAACCAGAGACAGTTGCTCATAGATTATCTTCAAAAGATGATGATGATATAGATGAGGTTGATGAATAATGACTAAAAAGGGTATATTAATAGTAATCTCTGGACCTTCTGGTGCAGGTAAAGGGACTATATGCAAAGAGTTACTAAAGAGAAGTGATTGCTATCTATCGGTATCTGCAACTACAAGATCTCCTAGAGTTGGTGAAGTCCATGGAGAAAATTATTTTTTCTTATCTAAAGAAGATTTTTTAAAAAGAGTTGAAGAAAAAGATTTTTTAGAGTATGCAGAGGTGTATGGGAATTACTATGGTACGCCAAAATCAGCAGTTGAAGAAAAATTAAATATGGGGCATAATGTAATACTAGAGATAGATATTCAAGGCGCCTTAAAAGTTAAAGAGAATGTTCAAGATGGTGTGTTTATATTTATACTTCCACCATCAATGGAAGAATTAAAACAAAGAATAATTAAAAGAGGCAGTGAGACTGAAGAGTCTTTAATGCTTAGATTCAAATCTGCATATAAAGAAATAAATTATATTTCTACATACAATTATGCTGTAGTCAATGACACTGTAGACAATGCAGTTAAAAAGATTGAAAGCATACTTGTAGCTGAAAAATGCAGAGTTGATAGAATAAAAGAAAAAATATTAGAGTCTAAGGAGGGTTTAATTCATGAACAACTCTATGATTAATCCATCAATAGTGGATTTATTAAAGAAAGTGGATAATAGATATTCATTAGTTATAGTAAGCTCAAAGAGAGCAAGACAAATAATAGATGGTGATGCACCTAGAACAGAGTGCAATTCAAAGAAGGCATTAACAATAGCTATCAATGAAGTTAATAATGATGCTATTCAATATGAGTCAGTGAAGGAAGGTTTATAGGAAACATGAGTAATAAGTGTGTGGTACTTGGAGTAACTGGAGGAATAGCAGCTTATAAAGCATTAGATATAGTTAGCACTCTAGTAAAGCAGGATATAGACGTGAGAGTAATAATGACTAAGGCAGCAACAGAGTTTGTTACGCCCCTTAGTTTTCAATCTTTAAGCAAAAATCAAGTTATAGTGGATATGTTTGACGAGCCTAAATCATGGGAGATTCAACATATTTCACTGGCTCAAAGGGCGGATATAATGCTTATAGCTCCAGCCACCGCTAATATCATAGGTAAGGTTGCAAATGGCATAGCAGATGATATGCTGTCTACAACTATCATGGCTACAAAGGCACCTGTAGTTTTTGCATTAGCTATGAATACCAACATGTACGAAAATAAAATTGTTCAAAACAATATCCATAAGCTTAAGAGCTTTGGATATGAATTTATAGAACCAGCTAGTGGAAGATTAGCATGTGGTGATATAGGAAAAGGAAAGCTTGAGAAAGTCGACACAATATGTGAAGAAATTTTAAGCAGACTCTATGACAAGAAGGACCTAATAGGTAAAAAAGTTTTAATAACAGCAGGCCCTACGGTATCTCCAATAGATCCAGTAAGATATATAACTAATAATTCCAGTGGCAAAATGGGTTATGCTATTGCAAAAGAAGCTAGGGACAGAGGAGCAGAGGTAACTCTTATATCAGGACCTTCTTCTTTAGAAATACCTGTTGGTGTTGACTTTGTTAGAGTTAAAACTAATGAAGAGATGTTTAAAGCGGTTTTGTCAAAATTTGATGATTCAGATATAGTGATTAAATCAGCAGCTGTGGCAGACTATAAAGCTAAAAATTATAGCACCGAAAAGATAAAAAAAGGTGACAGCGGATTAGTTTTAGAGCTTATCCGAGATAATGATATATTGAAAAATTTAGGTGAGAGAAAAAGGGGCCAGATTTTAGTAGGCTTTGCTGCAGAAAGCAACAAGCTATTAGAAAATGCAGAATCTAAACTTAAAAAGAAAAATTTAGACTATATAGTAGCTAACGACATAACATCTAGAGACACTGGTTTTGCATCAGATTTTAATAAGGTTTATATCATAAATGCTGGCGGAACCGTAAAAAGTTTGGATAAAATGACTAAAAGAGAAGTTGCAAGAGAACTTTTTGATCTCATAAATGAAAGGCGCTAAATTGCGCTTTTTTTATTAATTTAAATTAAGGTGATTTTATGAAGAATTATGCAGGCGTTATAATAAATAGTGAATCCATTCAGCTAGATAGAATATTTACTTATAAAATTCCTGAGAAATTTAAAGAAAATATATCTGTAGGAACTTGGGTTAAGGTTCCCTTTGGTAAAGGAAGCAAAGTTATAGATGCCTTTGTGGTGGGAATTTACAATGAAATAGAGGATAAAAGCTTTAGAATAAAAGAGATAAAAAGTCTAGGAGAGAATATAGGACTTTTTACAGAAGATGATTTAAAGCTTATAAAGTATATGAGAGATACATATCTTTGTACTTATTTAGAAGCTATAAGAGTATTTCTTCCTAGAGGGATTTTAAAGGGATTATCTCACAAAGAAAAAGATGTAGTTAGCTTTAACGGTAAAGAAATACCATCTAAATATGATAAAGATCCATATAAGGCTATAATTGAAGTAGTAAAAAACAATCAAGGAACATATAGTCCTAGTGAACTAAGTAAGGGTTTCAGCTTTTCTCTAAGCTCAATAAATACTTTAATAAAAAATCATGTCCTTGAAAAATCTACACAAACTGTATATAGATATAATGATAGAAAATATGAAAGTTATGATGCTAAAATATTAAATGATGAGCAACGTGAAGTGTTTAAAGAAGTAATAACTTCTGATAAAAACATATTTCTTCTTAAAGGAGTTACAGGCAGTGGGAAAACTGAAGTTTATATGAAAATAATAGAGCATTATATGAGGCTTGGCAAAAATGCTATAATGCTTGTGCCTGAAATCGCACTAACCCCTCAAATGGTTGAGAGGTTTAAGGGGCGTTTTGGCAAAGATGTAGCTGTGTTTCATAGTAAACTTTCAGATGGAGAGAGATTTGATGAGTGGTATAGAGTGAAGAATGGAGAAGTAAAAATTGCGGTAGGAGCTAGATCTGCCATTTTTCTTCCTTTTAAAGATTTAGGAGTCATAATAATAGATGAAGAGCATGAAAGTAGCTATAAGTCTGAAAGTGACCCTAAGTATAATGCTAGGGATATAGCTGAATTTAAGAGCAGCATATGCGGTTGTAAGGTGATTTTAGGTTCAGCCACACCCTCAATAGAGACCTATTTTAAAGCAGCTAATAATGATATAAAGCTTTTGACACTACATAAAAGAGCTGATGGAGCTGAGATGCCCCCTATAGAAATAGTAGACATGAGAGGTGAACTAAAAAATGGAAATAAATCTATGTTCAGCTATCCTTTAAAAAAAGCTATGGATGAAGCTTTAAAAAGAGATGAACAGATAATATTATTTTTAAACAGGAGAGGGTTTTCCAGCTTTGTGTCTTGTAGAAAATGCGGATATGTATTCAAATGCAAAAATTGTGATATATCAATGACTTATCACATGGGTGGCTATTTGTCTTGTCATTATTGTGGCAGCAGAGAGCCTATAAGGAAAACATGTCCTAGTTGTGGAAGTACATATGTAAAGCAGTTTGGAGTTGGTACAGAAAAAGTTGAAAGAGCTCTTCGAGTAGAATATCCAGATGCTTCTGTAATACGTATGGATTTTGATACAACAAGAACTAAGGATGCCTATGAGAGGATATATACTGACTTTAAAGAAAAGAAAGCAAATATATTGATAGGTACTCAAATGGTAGCAAAAGGCCTTGATTTTCCTGATGTAACCGTGGTTGGAGTTTTAGCTGCGGATTTATCATTAAACATGCCTGACTACAAAGCCGGGGAGAGAACTTATCAGCTTCTAACTCAAGTTGCAGGAAGAGCGGGTAGAGGAAAGAAGAAGGGAAAAGTTATAGTTCAAAGCTATCTTCCAGGAAACTATGCTATAATACATTCAAAAAATTATGATTATGAAGGCTTCTATAGAGAAGAAATAGCTCTTAGAGAAATGATGAAGTATCCACCTTTTGTGAAAATAATGGTGCTGAATTTAAGCTCTAAAAATGAAACTATGTTAATAAAAAATATACAAAATATTGGAATAAATTTAAAAAATAAATTGAAATTTGAAAATAATATAGAGATACTAGGCCCGTGTCCATGTATGATTTCTAAAATTAAGGAGATGTACAGATGGCAGATAATAATAAAGGGAGATATCTCATCAGATTTAGCTAATTTTATTAAAAATTTTACTTATAATGAGCTTGGGGAATGCTATAATGATATAAGGATAAGTATTGATATAAATCCTAATAGTCTAATATAATAATTAGAGACATAATAATATTTATTTGGAGGTTTAATTAGAAATGGCATTAAGAAATATAAGAACATATGGAGACGAGATTTTAAGAAAAAAGTGTAGAAAGGTTGATGAAGTAAACGATAGATTAAGACTATTAATAAAAGATATGATAGAAA
>JALEZF010000005.1 GCA_022773025.1 Clostridium sp.
AATGCTTTACTAGGTACTGCATTTATTATCCATATTAAATACATTCCTCTTCCACTATCTATTACATAGTTTGGTATAGGAATACTTTGATTAAAATAATTCTTTTCTAAGTCCATTAATACCTGGTCTTTAGTTTTGCCAATTTTATAATAATCCAAGTCTATAAACAGTGTATTTAACTCTTTTATGTTTTCTAACCGCCTACAAGGCTTATAGAAGGTATTTAAAGTTATATAGATATTTTCATCTCTCATATCTAAATCTTTTAATTCAGCGTATTTATAGTGCCATTGACTATATCCTTTTTTATCTATAACACTCCTGGTTATCCACCCTTTACTTCTACTATGAATATTATATATATAGTTCATTTTATTCAGATTTAATGCGTTTCTCACTTATTCACCTCCCCCTTTGTAAAACTAAGAAAATTATATCACACTTTCAATACTGTTAACTATTATTAAATTCTTCATAAAAAAATATAGTAAGTTTCAAGCTGAAACTTACTATATTTTTTTATATTCTTCATCCCAATTAATTTTTGCTACTTAGTAAGTGGCATCTTAATATATATATTAATTTTCTGGCAATCTTATATATCAATTAACCCACTATAAATTAAAAAATATCAATATTTGATATTAAACAACATAACCATCATTTAATATTTCTTCTTTATTTAAATAATGATCTTCTAAAGAAAAATACTGACCTTTTTTAAAAGTTATATATTCTGAATAAAGTTTACTTCTTTTAGTATAATATTTTGATATTTTATGTTCTTTATTTATATAATTATTAAAGTCTTTTATATTATATATTTCTTTTATTAAGTATTTGTTATTTTCATTTATAATCAGAGCATTATACTCTTCTTCTGATTTAATTACTTTTGGATTCTCATTATAATTAAACTCTTTTTTTACAATAAACTTTACTTCATAGTTATTATCACTCAATTTATAAACATTTTCTATTTTTATAGTTGTTTTTATATTTTCTTTGTTCTTATTTTCCTCTACATTATAAAAAAAATGATGAAAAATTAAATCAAACACATAAGCTCTATTTTCACTCTTAAAATCAATTGAGAAATAATCAAAAATCTTATAATAATATTTACTTAAAAATTCTTGTTTCTCTAATTTAGCATCTCCAATTTCAAAAAGATTAGTTAACATTTCTTTAATAGATTCATTTATTTTTGTATCCTTTAATTCTACTTTTTCACTATTTATCTCACTTTCTTTTTTAACTTGCATATATTCCTCTAAAATAAGTGAACATTTTCCTATACTAAATATGCATAATATTATTAAAAAAACTACCGTAATTCTTTTTTTTATATATTTTTTCATAAATCACCTCAACATAATAAAAAATAAAGACTTTCTAAAAATAATGAAAGTCTTTATTTTTATAATAATATATTTTATTTTAAAAATCCATTTTGTAAATTTTCTATTTTATCTGCAAAAGCTCTACTTACAGCTTTTACAGATTGAATTGTAATCACTGCTGGTAATATTTCCTTAGCACCAACATATATGAAAAATCTCAACCCTAACCCTCTAAAATCTTCTAATCCAACAGTACTTACTAAAGGTCCATAATCATTAAATCCTAAACCATGTATCCCATTAAATTTATCTTCTATTCTTTTTGACAAAGGAATATTTTTATTTCCACCTATATCCTCTATAATTAATTCTTTTCTCTTATATTCTAATCCATTATAATAATTCTCAACTAATTCATAAATAGGGGCTGTATTTAGATTTTTAGCAAAATAGATTGCATCTATATCTTCATAAAAATCTGAATCTGAAAAATAACTATCTCCACCTAAAAGTTCCATAGCTTTTTCATAAATTTTATTTTCATCAAATAAACTTTCCTTTGCTGCTTGACCTACAAGAGTAGCAAAATCGCCTCCCCATCCAGTCCAATACCTTGGTATTGTAAGTAATTGTATATTATTTTTTGAATATCCTAATGTTGTCGCAGCTAAATGAGGAACTTCTATTTTAGCTTTTCCTATCTTATTCTCATTCTCCGTATATATTTTAGCTTTTTTTGCTAAACTAGAATCTAATTTACTTTCTAACCACTCATATTTAGAAGGAGCAAATAGGGCACTCCAAACTTTTCCATCAATTTTACCATTTCTTATAGAATATTTCTCTTTTCTAAGATAATCTAACACTATTTCATTCTTTTCTTTTATTGAATAAGATTTATAATTTGATTCTACTATATTATATAGTTTTGTTAAGACTTCTACAAAGCCTTGCATACTTGGTGATTTTTTATCTTCAGAACTATTGGAAGCCTCTTTTATTTTTATGAAGTCTTCATGTACATATCCAGCTATAGGTGAAGATATTTTATACCATTCTCTATTTTTAGCTACTATACTTACCTTATCTCCTTGATGTAGTTGTCCTATTGACTCATAATTGGTTCCTGGACCTTTTCTTACATTTAGGAATGATTGTACGTTTATTACTTCTCCATTTGATATATATGTTTTATCTGAAGATGAACTTCCTCCTGTACTTCCTCCTAATGAACTACCGCCAGAACCCCCTATTAGATTTGTTACTGCATTTATAGCTTTTTGTAGATATCTTCCATTAACAGCATCTGAATGACTATAACATGATTGTGGTAATTCTATTAACGCTGCTCTTACTCCTATTGAATTTGCCCATGATATTAAGAATCCTCCTTGATATACTCCATCATAACATCCATTTACAAATCCAAATTGATTTTGGAATGCTCTTGATATATGTGAATCTCCTATTGTCTTATCTTCCCATCCGTGCATATCTATTAAGTATGTTGAACCTGATGTCTTTCCTTTTATTTCACTTATAAAGTCACGTAAACTTCTTGATTCTGGTACACTTAACGGCTCTTTATTTGTCCAATGTCTTGAATCTCCATATGGTGTAAATCCTATTGGGAAATCTCTATTACAATCTACTGCACCTACTATAGTACATCTTCCTGGCCCATTATTTGTATATCCTTCTGATAATCCATCTGGATTTGCTACTGGAATTATATATAGTGACCAATTGTTTGTTCCTGCATTTTGGAAGTGCTCTATAAGTCCATTACCTATTCTAGTTAACTCAATACCATCTGCTGCCCAGTGATCTTCCCATCCGTGTATTGCACATACATATATCAATGAATTAGCTCCATTACCAACTTTATAAGCTGCTAATTCTCTTCCTCTTCCACTTGTTCCATATACTATTTTTTGTGCATTTGTTATTGATGGTCTAGGTATATCCACTCTAGTAGCTGCTGAACCTTCATATTTTACATAACCTGACTTTGTGTTAGGTCCTTTTGATGTATTATAAACAACATGTGTCATTCCATTTTTCTTATATAGTGGTGTTGCTGATTCATATGGATCTAATGATCCTAAATGTCCACCATTTTCATCTAATACTTCCTCTGGTGTACTTCCATTGTGCCACATACTTTGATTAAAGTACCTTATTAAGTTAGTTGCATTTGTTACATAACCCTGTCTTACTACATTGCCAGCTGGATACTGTACTAAAACTAATTGCCTGCTATAACTAACATCTAAAACAGTTATCTTATCTCCTACACTTACACTTCTACCTGGTATTCTATTACCATTTGCATCTCTTAGATATAGTTCATCACCAACTACCTCTGCATTGTTTTCATATGTGAATCCACCTGGTACAACCTCTCCTGGTGCTACTCCATTAAAACTTCCGCCTCCAGTAGAACTACCAGCTCCTTCATAATGAACTAATCCGGATTTAGTAAGCTTACCTTTTCCTGTATCATAAGCAACATATGTCATTCCATCTACTTTATAAAGAACTACGGCTCTTTCTCTTGGATCTAATGTTCCTATTTGTGTTGTTTTATCAAAGTCATATACTGGCTCAGGTGTTGAACCATTTACCCATGAATAATCATCTTTGTATTTTATTATGCTTGTTGCA
>JALEZF010000010.1 GCA_022773025.1 Clostridium sp.
AATGCTTTACTAGGTACTGCATTTATTATCCATATTAAATACATTCCTCTTCCACTATCTATTACATAGTTTGGTATAGGAATACTTTGATTAAAATAATTCTTTTCTAAGTCCATTAATACCTGGTCTTTAGTTTTGCCAGTTTTATAATAATCCAAGTCTATAAACAGTGTATTTAACTCTTTTATATTTTCTAATCGCCTACACGGCTTATAAAAGGTATTTAGAGTTATATAGATATTTTCATCACTCATATCTAAATCTTTTAATTCAGCGTATTTATAGTGCCATTGGCTATATCCTTTTTTATCTATAACACTCCTGGTTATCCACCCTTTACTTCTACTATGAATATTATCTATATAGTTCATTTTATTCAGCTTTAATGCGTTTCTCACTTATTCACCTCCCCCTTTGTAAAACTAAGAAAATTATATCATACTTTCAATACTGTTAACTATTATTAAATTCTTTATAAAAAAATAGAGTAAGTTTCAGTTTGAAACTTACTCTATTTTTTTATATTTTCATTTATTATTTTTATTAACTCATTTTTTTCTCTTTCATCTCTAAATGAATTACTAGGAATAACAATTGCATTTAAATTAGAAATATATATAAATATGTGCGTACCTATATCTTTTACTTCTTCTACTTTATCCCAACAATATGTTACATTTCCATTTTGACTTTCTTCTCTAATTCCACTTTTGTCTATAGTAACTATTAAATCAAAATCATTTTTTATATTATTTTTAAGTCTTTTTATTAACATTTTTCTATATTGAATTTCTGCCAACTTAGGATAAAACAAAATCCATGGTATAATTATAAATAAACAAAAAGCTAAAAATAAATATGAAAGTTTGTTCATAATAAAATTATTAAACCAACTAACTACTAAAAAATCAAGTATAATAAAAATTGGAAGTATAATATGCTTTATTTTTATTCTTTTTTGAATAACTGGATCTTTTTTAAATATATCCATATTCAATTTTACTAAATCATCTATACTATTTTTATACCTTAATTTCACAATAATACACCTCCATTAAAATGTTATTTTTTTAATAATAACATTTTAATGGGAAAACTTAAAGTTTTAAGTAGCAAGTTTAAGTGCCACATTTGATGCAGAAGCTAAGACAACCGGTATAACTTGTGGAGCTACTATTATAGCTGTTATAGCCAGTACAACACCAGCACCAATTGCAATATTCCTAGCAAAATTATCCTCTGAAAGTGCATAAGCTTCATCATAGACATTTCTATTGTCATCATCATTTTCAGTTGAACATGTTATTTTACAATATAACGCATGAGTTTCTTTTATTAGTTCATCTGATTTTTCATATTTTACTGCTATTTCTATAGTAAGATCACCTTTTGAATTTATAGTTGCAGTTATATTTCCCTCTTCTATTTTTACTGCTATTTCTTCCAGTTTTTTTAGTATTTTAATAAATTCAAGCATTGGGAAACTATTTACTTTAAAATCTATTTTTCCATTGTTAACACTAAAATTAGCAATTTTTCCTTCTCCAATGCTAATAGTAGATGTTGCTCCTACATATGCACTAACTTTTAAATTACCAACAGCAATAGAAGCTATCGGAACATTGACATCAATTGTTCCTTTAAATCCTATTTCTCTTAAAATACCTCTTATAACATTAAGAGCCTCAGGATAAGTTTTCTTAATTGCTTTAGTTATTTTTATGAAATCCTTGTGTACATATCCAGCTATAGGCGAAGAAATCTTATACCATTCTCCATTTTTAGCCACGATATTTACCTTATTTCCTTGATGTAGCTTACCTATAGAATCATACTCTATCCCTGGTCCTTTCCTAACATTTAGAATTGTTTGTACATCTATTACTTCTCCTTCTGCTTTATATATTATTTCAGATGAGGATATATTTTCTTCATAACTAATCAAATGTCCTGATCCATTAAACTCATAACTCTTTCCATCTATAATTTGCTTTCCAACTAACATATGTCCTGAGTCATTGAAGTAATATGTTTTTCCTAATATTGGCTTCCAGCCAGTTGCCATAACTCCATTACTTTCTAAATAGTACCATTCTCCATTTATTAGCTTCCAGCCAGTTACCATATTCCCATTTTCATAATAATACCACTTATTATTACTTTTCACCCAATTCGTACTATCTAACTGTCCAGAAGTATTAAAGTTATAATTTCTATCATCTATAACTTGCTTTCCAACTAACATATGTCCTGAGTCATTGAAGTAATATGTTTTTCCTGATATTGTTTGCCATCCTTTAACCATTGCTCCACTCTCATTTAAGTAGTACCATATTCCTCCTAACTCTTTCCATCCAATTGCCATAACTCCATTACTTTCTAAGTAATACCATTTTCCATCTACTAACTTCCAACCAGTTACCATATTACCATTTTCATAGTAATACCATTTATTATCTTTCTTTTCCCATTTAGAAGTACTTGAATTTGTATTTATATCTTCAGCTTTTCCATTAGGATTATTCTTTAGAATATTTATTATAGCGTTGAATGTTTTTCCTATATAGTTTCTACTTATAACTTCACCATAACTATAAGTGTCTGGATATTCTAATAATAGTCCTCTCGTTCTTGGTAATCCTTGTGCCCAATATGAGAAATATCCTCCACCTGAAGGTCCATTATGTGAAAATCCAAATTGCTTAGTAAAATATTGAGCAATTGAACTATCTCCATATGTACATCCAAGCCAGCCATGTCCATCTATAACTACTAATTCATCAGCTGTTCTATTTATCTTTTCTATAAATTCCTTTAATGCAACTGCTTCTTGTGCTCCTAATGGATTTGGTCCAGTATAATTTCTTGAGTTATATTGGGCTTTAAATCCTCTCGGGAAACATCTATTCATATCTATTCTAGATTTTACTGCACATCTACCTGGTCCATTATTAGTTCCTCTAACTATAACTCCATCTGGATTCATACATGGTGCTATATATACTGTCCATCCATGAAGTCCATTTTGTGCTTTATAATCACCTATTTTACTTATTAATGAATTTGCTATATTTACTAATGCTAATCCATCGTTATCCCATCTATCTTCCCATCCGTGTATCGCAAATCCAGCAAATAATACTTTGCTACCATTTCCTATTTTATAAACTTTTAATGGTCTACCTTTACCACTTGTTCCATATACCTCAACTGTTGCTTGTGAATGTGAAACTGAAGGTATTTGAATACTTGTATCTGGTAACTGTGCTAATCCTTCAAATTTTACATAACCAGATTTAGTATTTGGTCCTTTAGATGTATCATATACTACATGTATCATTCCATTTTTCTTATATAGTGGTGTTGCTGCTTCATATGGACTTAATGATCCTAATGAACCTCCATTTTCATCTAATACAGGTTCTGTAGTACTTCCATTTAACCATTCCCCTTGCTTAAAGTATCTTATTAAGTTAGTTGCATTCGTTACATACCCCTGTCTTACTACCTTACCTGCTGGGTACTGTACCAAAGCTAATTGCTTGCTATAACTAACATCTAAAACTGTTATATTATCTCCATCACTTACACTTCTTCCAGGTATTATATTACCATTTCTATCTCTAAGATATAATTCATCTCCGACAACCTGAGCGTTATTATCATAAGTGAATCCACCTGTTACAACTTCTCCTGGTGCTACTCCATTAAAACTTCCTCCTCCAGTAGAACTACCAGATCCTTCATAATGAACTAATCCAGATTTAGTAAGCTTACCTTTTCCTGTATCATAAGCAACATATGTCATTCCCTCTACTTTATAAAGAACTACGGCTCTTTCTCTTGGATCTAATGTTCCTATTTGTGTTGTTTTATCAAAGTCATATACTGGCTCAGGTGTTGAACCATTTACCCATGAATAATCATCTTTGTATTTTATTATGCTTGTTGCA